>NZ_JBXVPZ010000027.1:0-45213 GCF_057961495.1 Streptomyces sp. P5F9
GTGGCCCAGGGGGCGGCGGGGGAGCGGTGAGGAGTAGACGACGCTGGTGGTGACCGAGCCCAGCGCGCCGATCTTCCCCGACACCTCCTCCAGGTGGCGCATCGAACGGGCCGCGACCTTGATCATGAAGCAGTCGTCGCCCGTGATGTGATGCGCCTCCAGGATCTCCGGCGTCACCGCGACCAGGTCGTGGAAGGGCTTGTAGTTGCCGTTCGGATAGCGCAGCCGCACGAACGCCAGGATCGGCAGGCCGAGGCGCTCCGGATCCACGACCGCCGCGTATCCCTGGATCACCCCCGCCTCCTCCAGCCGCCGCACCCGCTCGGTCACCGCGCTCGCGGACATGGAGACGGCCCGGGCCAGCTCGGCGAAGCTGGCGCGCCCCTCCCGCTGGAGGACGTCGAGGATGCGCCAGTCGGTGGCGTCAGGGGTGTAAGTGGAATGCGCGGTCATACCCGAGAAATAGCAGGGGAATCCCCGGCCGATCAAGGGGTACGGCGGGGATCGTCCCTTCAGTGGACCGGTCGGCGACCGTAGATTTCTCGACGTAGAGATCTGGAGATGTAGAGACGTAGACGCACCTCGGTGAAAGGCCGGATCATGAGCAGCAGTACCGTCGTCAACCCTGTTCTGCGGGTAGCCCCCGCCGCTCCCTCCGCGGCGGCCGCCCACTTCCGCGCGAGCCTCGCCTTCCACGCCGACGTCTCCGACGTGGCCGCCGCGCTCGCGGCCGGCGGCGATCCCGGTTTCGTCGTCCTCGACTCACGCTCCACCGAGTCGTGGGATCAGGGTCACGTCCCTGGAGCGGTCCACCTCCCCACGGCGCTCATCCCGGCGCAGGCGGAAGAACTCCTCGACAAGTCCGTGCCGGTCGTGACGTATTGCTGGGGTCCGGGCTGCAACGGCGCCACCCGGGCCGCCCTCGCACTCGCCGAACTCGGGTACCAGGTCAAGGAGATGCTCGGTGGCTTCGAGTACTGGGTGCGTGAAGGCTTCGAGTTCGAGACGTGGGAGGGGAGTGAAAGGCGTGCGGTCGATTCGTTGACGGCGCCGGTGGGAGCGGGTGACTGCGGTTGCTGATTCCTGGCTGGTGTTTCTTCAACTCGGCGCCCAGGAGGGCGAGTTCGTACATCGTCCGTCGACGCGCCGGGTCTCTTGAACCCTCAACATGTGGGATCGCTGTGCGTGTAGGTTCTGCCCATGGCGCGATACGCGGAGCCGGGAACGGCGGTGCAGTGGGTGGAGTCGGGCGGCGGACCGCTCATAGCGGTGCCGACGACGGTGTTGCCGTTCTGGACGGGAGCCGACGGCGACGAACTGGCCTCGGACTACGACCGGGCCTGCGAGGTCGGTGGATACGCCGGCCTGCTGCCCGTGGGGGACAGCGCGGCACTGGTCCTCGGGGACGACCCCGCGTCGACCTCCTTCCTCCCGGAACACGGCACGTTCGTACGGTGGTGCGCCGCGAACTCCGAGGACGAGGTCCTCTCCGTCATCCCCGCCGCGCTCGCCGGCGCGACCTGGGAGAACGAGGTGCACTGGGACGTACCCGGCCCTGTCGTCCTGTTCGACTCGGCGTGGCCGGGGCGGGAGTCGGAGGGCACGGAACATCTGAAGGTCGACCTGGAGCCAGGGCGTTACGCCGTGCGGGCGGGGCAGGCGCAGCCGGGACCGGAGACGTGGCTGGGGCTTGTTCAGCTGCGGAGGCTTTCCGGCTGACGGGTGGGGGGCGGCACGGGTGTTGAGACAGGGGGCGGCCGGGCCCCGAACTCCCGAACCCGGCCGCCGACATGTCGCATGTGCGTCACCGCACCCCGCGTCAGAGCTGTGACAGCTCGTCCACCAGGTCGTCCAGGCCCAGCGAACCCTGGGACAGCGCGGCCATGTGCCAGGCCTTCAGGTCGAAGGCGTCGCCGTGCCGCTCGCGGGCGTTCTCGCGGCCCAACAGCCAGGCCCGCTGGCCGAGTTTGTAGCCGATGGCTTGGCCGGGGATCGTGAGGTAGCGGGTCAGTTCGCTCTCCACGAAGTCCGCCGGGCGGCTGCTGTGCGCGCCGAAGAACTCCTGGGCCAGCTCAGGCGTCCACCGCTCACCGGGGTGGAACGGCGAGTCCGCCGGGATCTCCATCTCCAGATGCATGCCGATGTCGACGATGACCCGGGTGGCCCGCATCATCTGCGCGTCGAGGTAGCCGAGCCGCTGCTCCGCGTCCTCCAAGTAGCCCAGCTCGTCCATCAGTTGCTCCGCGTACAGCGCCCAGCCCTCGGCGTTGGCGCTGACCTCGCCGACGGTGGCCTGGTAGCGGGAGAGGTTCCCGGCGACGTGCGCCCACTGCGCGAGCTGGAGGTGATGACCGGGGACGCCCTCGTGATACCAGGTCGAGACGAGGTCGTAGACCGGGAAGCGGGTCTGGCCCATCGTCGGCAACCAGGTCCGGCCCGGACGCGAGAAGTCCTCCGACGGCGGTGTGTAGTACGGCGCCGCCGCGCTGCCCGGAGGCGCGATGCACGACTCCACCTTCCGTACCCGCTCGGCGAGTTCGAAGTGCGTGCCGTCCAGTGCCTCGATCGCCTTGTCCATCAGGCCCTGCAGCCAGACGCGGACCTCGTCGACGCCCTCGATGTGCCGGCCGTGCTCGTCGAGGTGCGCGAGCGCCACCCACGGCGTCTCCGCGCCGGGCAGGATCTTCTCGGCCTCCTGCCTCATCTCGGCGAGCAGCCGGTGGTACTCGGACCAGCCGTACGCGTACGCCTCGTCGAGATCGAGGTCCGTACCGTTGAAGTAGCGCGCAAGACGTGCGTACCGCTCCCGGCCCACTGTGTTCGGCGCGCCTTCGACCGCCGGCGCGTACACGTCGCGCATCCAGTCCCGCAGCTCCACCACGGCCGCGGTCGCCGCACGCGCGGCCTCGTCCAGCTCGGCGCGCAGGGAGTCGGGCCCCGCCGAGGCGAAGTCCTCGAACCAGCCGAGCCCCTGGCCGTCCGTGTCCGACCACTCGGTGAGCTGGCCGATGAAGGTGCCGGTCGGGCGCGGACCCGCGAACAGCTTGCGGTCCAGGCCCAGTTGGAGGGACTCGCGGTAACCCACCAGGGCGGTCGGCACCGCGCGCAGCCGCTCGGTGATCGCCACCCAGTCCTCGTCGGTCTGGTCCGGCGTCACCGTGAACACCTCGCGCACCGAGTGTGCGGGCGTGGCCATGTTGCCGACCGCGCGCAGGCTCTCCTCGGCCTCGTGCACGGCGAGTTCGGCGTTGAGCCGCTCGCGCAGCAGGCGCGCGCAACGGCGCTCGCTGTCACTGTCCGCGTCGGGTCGGCGCTCTGCCTCGTCGAGCTTCGCGAGGGTCGCGCGCTGAAGCTCCGCGAGTCGTTCCCGACCTGCGGGGGAGAGATCGGGCAGCCTGCTCGAACTCTCCTTCACACCGAGATACGTACCGGTGACCGGGTCGAGGGTGATGAGGTCGTCGACGTAGGCATCGGCGACCTGCCGGGGCAGCGGAGTGTTGGTCTGCGACATGGGGACCATCCTCATACGCGGGAGTTGGACCCGTCACCCCGATTCAGCTGTGGGCGTGGCGAGCGGCAGCAAAGGCCCGCAGTCCCACTGCTGGAAGATCAACCGGGTCTCCACCCGGGCCACCTCGCGCTGTGACGTGAACTCGTCCAACACCAGCCGCTGGAGGTCCGCCATGTCCGCCACGGCCACATGGACGACATAGTCGTCGGGGCCGGTCAGATGGAACACGGTCCGCGACTCCGGCAAGGCCCGGATCCGCTCCACGAACGGCCCCACCAGCTCCCGCCGATGCGGCCGCACCTGCACCGACAGCAACGCCTCAAGACCACGCCCCAACTTGGCCGGATCGAGCCGCAGTTGATGCCCGAGGATCACCCCGGCCCGGCGCAGCCGCGCCACCCGGTCCAGACACGTCGACGGCGCGACCCCCACCTGCGCCGCGAGCTCGCGATACGTCGCCCGGGCGTCGTTCTGCAGCAGCCGCAGCAGATGGAGATCCACCGGATCCAGTACGACAGATTGGGTCATGGGCCGAACGTAACACGGTGTTCTCCGCTTGATGGCCGGTAGATGTTCACCCTTCCCTCCATGGACACCACGAGCCCGCACCACGCCCCGGCCCCGCGCGCACTGGCCACCGAAGCCGTGCACGCCGGCCGCGACGACCTCGCCCGGCAGGGCCTGCACGCCGCGCCCATCGACCTGTCGACCACCTACCCGTCGTACGACAGCCGCGGCGAGGCCGCCCGCGTCGACGCCTTCGCCGCCACCGGCGCCGAACCGGACGGCCCGCCCGTCTACGGCCGCGTCGGCAACCCGACCGTCGCCCGTTTCGAGACCGCCCTCGCCCGCCTCGAAGGCACCGGGAGCGCGGTGGCGTTCGCCAGCGGCATGGCGGCCCTGACCGCCGTCCTCCTGGCGCGGGCCGCGTCGGGGCTGCGGCACGTGGTGGCGGTACGACCCCTCTACGGCTGCAGTGACCACCTGCTCACCGCCGGGCTGCTGGGCTCCGAGGTCACCTGGACCGACCCGGCCGGCATCGCCGACGCGCTGCGCCCGGACACCGGCCTGGTCGTCGTCGAGTCCCCGGCCAACCCGACCCTGGCCGAACTCGACCTGCGCGCCGTCGCCCACTCCTGCGGCTCGGTCCCGCTCCTCGTGGACAACACCTTCGCCACCCCGGTCCTGCAACGCCCCGCCGAACACGGCGCGCGCATCGTCCTGCACAGCGCCACCAAGTACCTCGGCGGACACGGCGATGTGATGGCGGGCGTGGTGGCCTGCGACGAGGAGTTCGCCGGGACGCTGCGCCAGATCCGCTTCGCGACGGGCGGCGTACTGCACCCGTTGGCCGGCTATCTGCTGCTGCGCGGCCTCGCGACCCTCCCGATCCGGGTACGGGCCGCGTCCGCAACCGCCGCCGAACTCGCCCGCCGCCTCACCGCCGACCCGCGCGTGGCCCGCGTCCACTACCCGCGCATCGGCGGCGCGATGATCGCCTTCGAGGTCCACGGCGACCCCCACGAGGTCATCGGCGCCGTCCGCCTCATCACCCCGGCCGTAAGCCTCGGCAGCGTGGACACCCTGATCCAGCATCCGGCGTCGATCAGCCACCGGGTGGTGGGTGAGAAAGACCGCAAGGGTGCCGGGGTGGGCGACCGACTGCTGAGGCTGTCGGTGGGCCTGGAAGACATCGAGGACCTGTGGTCGGATCTGGACAGGGCGCTTGCGCCCGTCCCGAGGGGCGCGGGGCTGTGTTCATATGCGGCTCCGCCGCGGGGCGCGACCAGCCACAACGCGCCCGCGCCCGCCAACCGATCCGCAACCGCTACGGCGCTTCGGCCCTCCCGAACCCCTTGACCTCTGCAACCTCCACGGCCGCACTCAGCCGGGCGGTGACCACCAACGTCCCCTCCTCGATCTGATAGTCGAGCGGCAGCTCAAGCCCCCGCATCGCCGCGACCATCCCCGTGTTGGACGCCTGCGTCACCGCGTACACGCTCTCGCACCCCGCCTCGACAGCCATCCCCACCAGCCGCCCCAGCAACTCACTCCCGATACCCCGCCGCTGCCAGTCGTCCTCGACCAGCAGCGCGACCTCCGTCTCGTCCCCGTCCCACAACAGGTGCCCGAGCCCGACGATCCGCCCCGACGCCGTCTGCACGGCGAGCGTCCGCCCGAAGCGCGGAGAGAGCAGGTGGTCGAGATAGCGGTCGGCGTCACCGACCGGCCCGTGGTACCGCATACCGAGCGTCCGCGCCGAGCACCGCTCGTGCATCTCCCGTGCCGCGTCCAGATCGCCGGTGTCCGCGCGCCGCACGGTGATCGCGTTGCCCTCGGGCAGCGTCAGTACGTCCTGGCTGCGCGGAATGCGCGGACCGAGCCGGGCGTCCAGCTCGACCAGTGCCCGCGCCCGGGCGAACTCGGTGGGCGTGAACGGCAGATACGGCCGCTCCACTGTGATCACTCCGCCTTCCGGCGCCCGCAGCCGCATGACCGTGTCCTCCAACGCCCCTTCTACCGGCACCGATTCCGGCTCGCGCCCCTTGCCGGCGACAACGTTGGCGGGCAGCGAACGGATGGTGCACCGGCCCAGCAACTGCCTTAGCGCCAGCGGCAGTTCCGCAGCGTCCAGGGCCGTGCGCGTAGCCAGGCCCAGGACGCGGGTCGGCGCGTCCACCAGGTCGTGGGCGTCGGCGCGCTCGATCCAGGTGCCCGAACCGCCGGCCGACGACACCGCCCGGGTGATCTCGGACGCCGCGACCTCGGCCGGAGCCCGCAGCAGGAACTCGTCCACCGTGCCCTCGGCCAGCGGATGCGTCTGCAGGCTCAGGATGTCGACCCGCTGGCCGGCCAGCGCCGTGCACAGCACCGCCAGCGACCCCGGCGCGTCCTTCACCGTCGTCCGCATCCGCCACAGCGCGGCCGCCTCGGCGACAGGGTCGGCCGGCGCGGAGGACTGTGCGGACTCGGACGCAGAGGTGGACGCGGACTCGGGCTCTGCCCCGGTGAGTCCGGTCCGCTCGGTCGGCCCGGCCTGCCGCAGTTCCGCAGTCGGCCGGGCGCCGGTATAGCCCGTCGGCGGCGCATGACCGTGGCGGCGTGACCACCACGTGTGGAACCCCGCCGTGGCGATCAGGGCCAGCGCGGAGATCGCCAGCAGCACCGGACCGTCGGGCCCGTGCCCCACCAGATCCGCCACGACGTCCGCCACCGCGACCGCCGTGAACAGCGCGGCCAGCTCCACCAGGTCCCGCCGCCAGTGGTGCACCGGACGCCCGTGCTTCGCGCGCGTCACGTCAAACATGTCTCGACTCATGCATCCACTGTGAAGGAAGGGTGTTGCGTGATCACGAACGCTCTGTGACCTACCGGTAAAAGCGTGGTTCTGTACCTTTTGCCGTTCTTTTGGCGAGTGCGGAGCACCGGAGGTCAGCCCTGTCGCCCTACATCATGCGGCCACCTCCTCCACCAGCGCACTGCGCAGCCGACGTGCCTGCGTGACCAGCCGGGACGAGCCGCCCCGGGCCGCCGTCTGCGCCAGATGCGGCAGTTCACCCCGCGCCCCCGACCGCTCCGCGCACTCGGCGGCCACGGCCAGGAGGTCCCCGAGCCCCCGCGTGTGGGCGGGCTTGGCATCACCGTCGAGGTCGGCGAGCAGCGCGGCCAGGGCGTGCCGGAGGATCCCCCAGATGGTCGCGTTCGCCCCGGTCGCCGCCCCTGTCCGCACCGACTCGGCGAGCCGCGACGGCTTCACGGCCCCGCTCCGCACCAGCTCCCCGAGATCCGCTCCCAGCCGGGCCCCGTCCAACTGCCCCCGCGCCGCGAGCACCAGCAGCGCGTCTACGGCGGCGAGCCGATCCTGGGGATGCCGCGCACCGAGCCCGTACGCCAGACACAGGTGCGTGGCCTGACCCGCAACCCCCTCGGACTCGGCCAGCAGCGGGAGTACGGCGGCTGCGCCCCGGGTGTCGTCCAGCGCGGCGGCGGACACGTCCCGCACCAGCCGAGCCGCCACCAGTTCACGACGCTCGGGGAGTATCGCGAGCCAGTGCCGCTGCATGTCCTGGTTCCAGTGGTAGCAGTACCAACGGTCGCCGTAGGCGGTCACCGGCTTGCCCAGTGCGCGGAACTCCGCCGGGAAGTCCTCCTGAAGATCGAGGAGTTCACCCAACTCCACCACGACGCGCGCCCCGGACGTCCGCCGCCTGCTCAGCGGCAGGGCGGGGCCATCGGACATCAACCAGTGCGCGAGCCGGGTGCCCTCCGCCGTGCCGAGGGACTCCGCCCGCTCGGCGGCTGCGGATGCCGCCGCCCGGTCCTCGCGGCGCACCCGCAGCAGCGCCTGCGCGAAGTCCGCATCCGAGACCCGCGCGCCCAGGCGCCGGTATGCGTCCAGCCGGTCCACCAGCTCGTCCGGCTCCAGCAGCCCCGTGCTCCAACTCGGCGTCGACAGCAGGAACGGCAGCGGCTCCGCGCGGAGCCGGTACGCCACCTCCCACACCCGGGCGTCGAAGGCCCCGGACAGCGCGCTGTGCCCGCACTCCCGGCCCCGATGACCGCGCCGCATCCCCTCGTGCAGTGTGACGGTGCGCACCTTGTCCAGGAGGGTGGCCAGCAGGAGGTCGAACCCGTACGACCCGCTGCCGAAGCTGTGGTGCGACCTGCTGAAGTGGTCGTCCGGACGCTGGACGTGCCCGGGGCCGTCACCGGCCCACCAGCGGCGCGCGACCACCGGCCCCAACGCCTCCAGCAGGGCGTCCCGGTCCTGGTACGCATGGCGGACGAGCCCGTCCAGTGCGCGCTCGAACGCCGCCACGTCCCCCTCGGTCGCCAGCAACGCCCCCAGTTCCTCGGCGAGTTCGACCGCGGATTCGGGTGCCGGTGCGAGGCGCGCCGGCTCCGGGGCGGGCGGGAGCATCTCCTCATACACCATCGACGACGCCGTCACCGGCGCAGCGCCCAGCGTCTCGACCGCGCGTGCGCGCAGGACGGGGGTCAACTGGTCGGCGGATGTG
Source organism: Streptomyces sp. P5F9 (assembly GCF_057961495.1). Taxonomy (NCBI): domain Bacteria; kingdom Bacillati; phylum Actinomycetota; class Actinomycetes; order Kitasatosporales; family Streptomycetaceae; genus Streptomyces; species Streptomyces sp. P5F9. The sequence continues at coordinate 8,530 of NZ_JBXVPZ010000027.1, forward strand.
GCGAGATCGGCCCGTACTTCGAGGGAGGCGACCTTTTTGAGGTGCCGCTCGACCAGCTTCAGTGCCCGCTCCTGTACGTCCGCGTCCTCGTGCCCGAAGGCCTGCGCCAGTGCGGGCAGCACTTCGTCGGTGGTCGACGCGTCCCGCGCCAACACCTTCCCCAGCAGCACGAGTTGGGCCCGGACGAGCTTCTTCTCGGACCGGAACAGCACGGCGTTCGACATCTCCGCCAGCCGGCGCGGCGCCAACTCCCCGTCCAGCGCCAGGGAACCGAGCACCGACTGGGCATGCGAAGCCACTGTGGGTACCGCGTCCGACGTCAGCGCCAGCCAGTCGGCGATCCGCTCCCGCTCCTCGTCGCGGGTCAGGGCGAGGGCCTTCAACACGCGCAGGAACACCCGGTTGTCGAGGGTCGTACCGCCTCGCAGCAGCCGGGCCGCACACGCGTCCACCGTGCGCTTCCGGTCCAGGACGCCTTCGGTGGTGAGCTGGGCGAGCGCGTCGCCCCAGCTGTTCGGTCCCTCGGCCGAGGTCCATTCCAGCGGGCTGCCGATGTCCTCCGTCTCGAAGACCGCGTCCACCAGCTCCGCGAGATGCGGATCCTTGCGCAGCCGGTCGAGCAGGGTGTTCCCGAGCTGCCGCAAGTTGCCGATGTGCTCCACCCAGCCCCGCACATAGGCGTCCGTCGTCGGCACCGGACAGCCGGAGAGCCGTACCAGACCGGCCATCAGCTCGTACGGCACGTCGGCGGAGGCCGGGCGTCCGGCGAGGCGGTGCGTCACGTCGGCGAGCCAGGCGGTGTCGCGGTCGCCCAGGATGTGGATCAGCAGCGCCGGCGACGACTGCGACCAGCGCATGTCGGTGGCGGCGATCCAGGTCGCCGCGGCCGCCGCCCCGGTCTCGCAGGCGGCTCCGGCAGCGTGCAGAGCCGGATAGGCACGGCGGGCCGGCTCCTCCCAGGGCGCCTTGCGCAGCTCCTTGCGGAGTTCCTTCAACTCCGGGAGAAACGCCCGCCGTTCGGCGTCCGTCAACCCGTCGAGCAGCGCCACCGCCTCGGCCGTCCGGCCCGCCCGCACCGCTTCCATCAGCGAACTCATCGCACACCCCCGTCGACCCGCACCATGTTCTGATCCGCGTTCCGGTCCGTATCCCGGACCGTGTCCCGCTCCGTCGCGGCGCCCCGCCGCACCATCCGCACCGCCAGCGCGTGCTTGCACGGCCCACGCCCGCCCCGGTACTTCGCCCACCACACACAGCTGCAACTCAGCACCCCCGCCTCGTCCCGCACCCGGTGCACATGACCGTCCTCGGCGGTCACCGTCCCGAGCGCGCCCTCCAAGGTCACCGCCCCCGCGACCACCAGTGCGCGGGCCGAACGCAGCCGGGGATTGTGACGCTCCACGGGCTGCGCGTCGTACGGCAGTTCACGGTGGAAGTAGGCCGCCTCCGCCGTGTCGTAGCCGACGCGCCCCGAGGTGCCCAGCCGGGTCAGCGCGGCGCGGACCCGCTCGGGGGTGAGTCCCGAGGAGGCGGCCATGTCGGCGACGTCGATGCGGGGCTCCCAGGCCAGCAGCACGGAGATCAACTCCGCGTCCTCGCCCGCCTCGTCGGCGGCCAGCGCGTCCAGGACCCCGCCCTCGCCGGAGAATCCGCGTGACGCGTCCGGCGACAGGGTGAGGGTGAGCCGCATGCCCGGCAGGACGGCCTCCCACGCACCGGCCGTCGCCGAGGCGCCGACGACGGAGGGGCCGTAGATCCGCAGGGCCGTCGCGTGGCGCAGGACCCGCTGGAGTGCGATCAGGCGCTCCGGGCCCGGGAGGCAGACCGCGCCCGGTACGGGGCGGGTGGTGGGGCGGAGGCCGCGTCCCGAGGGCACGACCCAGCGCGGGCCGCTCGTGGTGCCGCGCGCGCCGCTCTTCGGGAGCGAGCGCAGGAACCGGACCGCCTCCGCCGCGGGCAGCTCGGCCCGCAGGTCGAAGCCGGCCGCTATGACCTGGGCCTCCGCGAAGCCGCGCAGCCAGCGGTCCGGGAGCGGTACCTTCTTCTCCACGACCGGGCCGTCGAGCGTGGTCACGGCCAACTCCTCGGGGCCGACCCGGAGATGGAGCGGATCGTCCGTGCCGATCCGGGACAGGGCTTCGCGCAGCGGGTTGTTGACGTCGACGTTCGTCGTGCCGTGTCCCACCTCGTCGCCGTCGAGTCCGGGGGCGAGGACGTCCAGCCGCGCGTACACCCCGCCGCAGCCGGAGAAGGACTCGAAGCGCAGCCGGTCGCCGCCCGCCGTCACCACCGGGTCGAGGGAGGCGGCCAGTTGGCGCTGGTAGTAGCGCGTGGCAGCCACGTCCGCCACCGCCAGCAGCGCTGCCGAGGCCACCTGAGGCGAGGTCAGGAAGCCCGCGAAGAAGCGCGGATGGTCGGTGACACCCGAAGGAGTCGCACCTCGTGAGGTCTCCAGCCCGAGGCGCCGTCCGTCCGCCGACGACTCCAGCACGGAGGGTCGGGGATAGGTCACGGCCTGCAAAGATCGCGTCATGGGAAAACCGTAGAGGCGACCACTGACAATCACTCTGACCTGCGAAAACGTCTATTCCGACGGGGAGTTGGCAGGCGTCGGCTCGCGCCGCGCACCGGGGGATGACGCCGGTGCGCGGCTCAGGTACGAGGGTAGTGGAGTTACTGGCCGACCCGTCCCGGCTGAAGGGTCTTGGTGAACAGCACGGTGCCGTCCTGCTCGCGCAGACGCACCGTCAACTCCCCGCTGTGGCCGTCGATGTCGACCTCGCCGAAGAACTGGTAGCCCTCGGCCGGCGACACGTTCTGCGCGGTCGGCGCCTTCACGAACACCCGCTCAGGACCGAAGGTGTTGTCGAGGGCGCTGGCCGGGAAGGCGCCCGCGTTGAGCGGACCGGAGACGAACTCCCAGAACGGCTCGAAGTCGGTGAACGCGGCCCGCGAGGGCTGGTAGTGCTGGGCGGAGGTGTGGTGCACGTCGGCCGTCAGCCACACGGTGCCGGTGATCCGCCGGTGCTTGATGTACCGCAGCAGCTCAGCGATCTGAAGCTCACGTCCGAGCGGCGCGCCCGGGTCGCCCTGCGCGACCGCCTCGATGTTCGGCTTGCCCTCGGTCGCGTCGGGCACGACCAGGCCGAGCGGCATGTCGGCGGCGATCACCTTCCACACGGCACGCGAGCGCGACAACTCCCGCTTGAGCCACTCCAGTTGCTCCCGGCCGAGGATGCCCTGCGGGTCCACGGTCTGTTTGTCGGGCGAGTTGGCGTTGCGGTAGGTCCGCATGTCCAGGACGAACACGTCGAGCAGCGGACCGTGCCGCATCACGCGCTGAACCCGGCCCTCCTCGGCGCCCGGCCGCAGCGTCGAGACCGGGAAGTACTCGCTGAACGCGCGGCGGGCACGCACCGCCAGGGCGTCGACGCTCTTCTCCGTGTAGCGGGTGTCGGTGGCGGCGATCACCTCGCCCGGGTACCAGTTGTTGCGGACCTCGTGGTCGTCCCACTGGATGATCGACGGGACCTGGGCGTTGAACCGCTTGAGGTTCTCGTCGAGCAGGTTGTAGCGGAAGTTGCCGCGGAACTCGGCCAGGGTCTCGGCGACCTTGGACTTCTCCTCCGTGGTGACGTTCCGGTAGAGGCTGCCGTCGGGCAGCGCCTGGGTCGCCGTGATCGGACCGTCGGCATAGATGTTGTCGCCGCTGCACACGAAGAAGTCCGGATCCAGCTTGGCCATCGCGTCGTAGATCCGGTAGCCGCCGAGGTCGGGGTTGATGCCCCAGCCCTGCCCCGCGAGGTCACCGGACCACAGGAAGCGCACGCCGCGCCGCCCGGTCGGCACCGTGCGGAACGTGCCGTCGACCGGCTCGCCCGTACGACGGGGGTCATCGGGGTCGGCGAGCAGGACCCGGTAGTGGATCTGCTGCCCCGAGGGCAGCCCACGCAGCCGGGTGGTGCCGGTGAAGTCCGTGTCCGCGCCGAGCAGCGGACCGTGCCACCGGCGCGGATCGCGGAACGACTCGGTGGCCGAGGTCTCCACGATCATCCGGGCCGGGCGGTCCGAACGCACCCACACCAGACCGGAGTCGGAGGTCACGTCTCCCGCCTGCACGCCCCAGCCCGCCTTGGGACGCCCGGACAGGGCGAAGGCCGGGGCGGCGCCGAGGGCGGCGGGCACGGTCAGGGCCGCCGACGCGGCCAGGGAGCCGCGCAGAACGCTACGGCGGCCGGGGAACGGACGATGTGACATGAGGTTGCGCCTCCACGGACGGGATGCGGTCAGGGTGCACTGCCACAACTACTGGTGCGCCACAGCGCACACGCAAACCAGGGGTGAACAACGGAACGCGGTGACATGGGGCCCGCGTGCGACACCAGAGGCTCTCTACGGGCGCACGGCGCCGGCCATCAGACCCACACCCGCACGGATCCGCCCGGGCGACAGATGCGCGTACCCCAGGACCAGCCGTACGACCGCGTCGTCCACGCGCGCGTGGACGTAGGCGCTGAGCGGGCGCACCGCGACACCGGCGGAGGCCACGCGTTCCAGGAAGTCCTCCTGAGGGCCGTATTTCTCCGGCAGTTCGGCGATGACGTGCAGTCCCGCCGCGATGCCGGTCACCTGCGCTCCGGGGAAGTGCTCCTCCAGGGCGCCGACCAGGGCGTCGCGGCGCTGCCGGTAGGCGCGCTGGCAGCGCCGCAACTGGCGGTCGTAGTCGCCGCGTTCAAGGAAGCGGGCGAACAGTGCCTGGTCGAGCGTCGGGTGGCCGAGGTCCATGGTGCGCTTGCGTTCGACGACCTCGTCGGCCAGTGACCCGGGCACCAGCAGCCAGCCGAGCCGCAGCCCCGGGGCGAGGGACTTGCTGACCGAGCCCGCGTAGGCCACATGTTCCGGGTCGAGTCCTTGGAGTGCGCCTACGGGGGCCCGGTCGTAGCGGAAGTCGCCGTCGTAGTCGTCCTCGAAGACAAGACCGTCCACCGACCGCGCCCAGTCGAGGAGTTGGGCGCGCCGCCGCGCGGAGTAGGCGATGCCCGTGGGGAACTGATGGGCGGGTGTGGTCACTACGGCCCGTACGCCCGACGCCCGCAGCGGCCCGACCGCGAGACCCTCCTCGTCCAGGGGCAGCGGTACGGTGCCGACGCCCGCCGCGGCGTACAGGGCGTCGTGCTGGGGGCTGCCCGGGTCCTCGACGCCCACGGTGCGTGTCCCGCGCGCGTGGAGCACGAATCCGAGCAGCGCCGTCGCCTGCGCCACTCCGGAGACCACGACGAGCCGCTCCGGGTCGGCGACCACACCCCGGCGGCGCTCCAGGAGTTCCGCCAGCGCCGTACGCAACCGGGGCAGCCCGCGCGGATCGGGATAGCCGAGCATCTCGTGCGGCGACTCCGCGAGCACACCACGGTGCGCCGATGCCCAGGCGGCACGCGGGAACAGCGACAGGTCCGGCGTGCCGGGCACGAAGTCGGCGTGGGCGCCGGGGGAGCGCGGCGCGAGGTCACGCGCGCGTGGCCGCGCCGCCCGTACGGCACCGCCCACCCAGGTGCCCGCACCCCGGCCGCTGCGCAGGTAGCCCTCCGCCGTCAACTGCTCGTACGCCTCTGTGACTAGGCCTCGCGACACCCCGAGGTCGGCCGCCAGGTCCCGGCTCGACGGCAGCCGGGTGTCCGGCGCCAGCCGCCCCGAACGCACCGCCTCACGCAGCGCCGCCTGAAGGGAGCGGCCACGCGCGCGTGCCGGTGCCGAGACGGCGGGCAGCAGCAACTCCCAGGCGGCGGAACCCGTCAGACTCTCCGGACCGGTCGGCCCCTCCGGATTGGTCCGCGATGACGTCATGGAAGTGGACCTTAAACCGGACCGCCGCTCTCCCTAGCGTCGCTGCCATGAACGCCACCACCGCCCGCGGCACCCCGCTCGCCGCCTTCGCCTGCGTCCTCGTAGGCGCGTCCTTCACCGCCAACAGCGTCCTGGGCCACTACCCGTACGCGGGCGGCCAGTTCCTGCGCTACGGCCTCGCCTGCCTGCTCCTCGTCCCGTTCACCGGCAAGGACGCGAGGGCCCGGCTGCGGGCGCTCACCCCACGCCTATGGGCCCGTCTCGCACTGCTCGCGGCCGTCGGCATGGTCGGCTTCAACCTGGCCGTCATCGCCGCTGAACGCAGCGCCGAACCGGCCGTCCCGGGCGTCTTCGTGGGCTGCGCTCCGGTAGCCGTCGCGGTCCTCGTCCCCCTCCTGGAGGGCCGCCGTCCGCGCCGGATCGTGCTCTACGGGGCGTCGCTCGTCGCCGTCGGCGCGTTCACGGTCCAGGGGTGGGGCCGTACGGACGGCGCCGGAATCGCCTTCTCCGGGTGCGCACTTGCGGGCGAGGTGGGCTTCGCGGTGCTCGCGGTTCCCGTAGTGCGCCCCCTGGGACCGCGGTTGCTGTCGGCCACCGTGTGCGGGCTCGCCGCGGTCGAGGCGGCGACGGCCGGGCTCGTCCTCGACGGGACCGCCTGGCTGCGGCGCCCCGACGGCACCGAGGCCGCCGCGCTGCTGTGGCAGGCGGCGGTCGTCACGGTCGTCGGCTTCGTGTGCTGGTACATGGGCATGCAGCGGATCGGCGCGGAGCGCGCCACGCTCTTCTCCGGCCTCATCCCGGTCGCCGCCGCCGCTACCGCGCCGCTCGTCGGAACGGGCTCCTACGGGGCCGCGCAGGCCGTCGGCAGCGCCCTCGTCGGCGCCGGAGTCGCCCTGGGATCGGGCGCGTTGGGGCTGTTCCCGCGCCGGTCAGCGGCTGCCGTCGAGGATGACGCGCGCGACCAGGGCCGGGTCGTCGTTCATCGGGCAGTGCCCGCAGCCGGGCAGCCGCACCAGCCGGGAACGGGGGATCATCTGCTTGGCGCGGACGCCCTGCCGGCGCAGCAGCAGCCGGTCCTGCGTACCCCAGGCCACCGTGACCGGGATGCCGGGGATGTCGTCGGTGAACCGGACGCTCGTACCGGTCCGGAGCGTGTCGTCGAACCCGGGGGCGTTGACCAGCGCGAGCGTCTCGGCGACCACGGCCTCGGGTGAACGGCGGCCCGGGCGGGCGTAGATGGTGCTGGTGAGCGCGGTGCGGCCGGCCGTCGTGCGGGCCAGCTTCTCGACCAGCGGGAGTGGCATGCTGCGGGCGATCCGCCGCATGGTGAGGAGCACACCGAAGGCGTAGCGCCGCTCTGCCTGGGACCAGAACCCGGCGGGGGAGAGGGCGGTGACGGACCGTACGACCTTCTCGCGGCCCAGCTCCAGGGCCATCAGGCCGCCGAGCGAGTTGCCCGCCACATGCGGGCGTTCGAGCCCCAGCGCCTCGCAGAAGGACCTGAACACGGCGGCCGTCGTGGGCAGGTCGTACGCCAGCCCCTCCGGGAGCGCCGGCGAGGCGCCGAACCCGGGCAGGTCCACGGCGATCACATCGCGCTCGGTCGCGAGGATGTCCACCACCGGGTCCCAGGCCTGCCGGTGGTGACCTATGCCGTGCAGCAGGAGCAGCGGTTCGCCGCTGCCCACGCGCGCGTAGGACACGGTCACGGTCTTCGGGCCCCGCGGGGTGGGGACCGGGAGGGAGACGGTGGCGGACATGGGGGTGCTCCTCGTCTGGGACGCGCTGACAGACGCCGTACAGGCCGTGTAGACAGCTTGTCAGCAACTGCTACCGACCGGTAGCCCCAGGTGCCGGGGACCTTGAGACCCGCGGTTTTCTGCTGGACAGGGCCGCGCCCAACGCATGGGATGGAGTGGTGACCACCGACACCTCGACCGATGTCTTCGAAGAGCACCGCCCCGTCCTCATGGGAGTCGCCTACCGCATGCTCGGGCGGGTGGCCGACGCCGAGGACGTGGTCCAGGACGCCTGGCTGCGCTGGTCCGCCGCCGACCGCGCCGAGGTCCGCGAACCGCGCGCCTACCTGGTACGCGTCACCACCCGCCTCGCCATCGACCGACTCCGCCAGGTCAAGGCGCGCGGCGAGGCCTACGTGGGCCCGTGGCTGCCGGAGCCGTATGTCACCGACTTCGGGGACACCGTCCCCGACACGGCGGAGCGTGCCGTGCTCGCCGACTCCGTCTCCTTCGCCGTACTCGTCGTCCTGGAGACGCTCTCCCCGCTGGAGCGCGCCGTGTTCGTCCTCAGGGAGGCGTTCGGCTACCCGTATGCCGACATCGCGGCCATGCTGGACCGCGGCGAGCCGGCCGTGCGCCAACTCGCCGGACGGGCCCGCAGGCACGTCGACGAACGGCGCCCGCGCTACGAGGTCGACCCGGCCCAACGCCGCGATCTCACCGAGCGGTTCCTCGCCGCGGCGGCCGAGGGAGACCTGGCGGGCCTCATGAAGATGCTCGCCCCGGACGTCCGTCTGATCGGTGACAGCGGCGGCAAGTCCAAGGCGCCGCTGCGGATCCTGGAGACTGCCGACAATGTGGGCCGCTTCCTGGTCGCCGTCGCCGGGAAGGGGATCCCGGAGATGTCGTTCCGCTTCCTGGAGCTGAACGGCGGACCCGCGGTGCTGATCCTTTCGGGTGACACGCCCGACAGCGTCTTCCAGGTGGACGTATCCGCCGGACGCATCCGGTCCGTCTACATCGTCCGCAACCCCGACAAGCTTCGATCACTGGCTTCCGCTTAGCCGCGGCCCCGACAGAGCCCCCGTTTCGCGACGGGGGCTTTGCTGTTACGTCACGAAGAACACCCAGTACGAACGCCCTGTGAACGCTCTGCGGCAGACGCTCTGTGCATTGCGTATGACATGGAGGATTGGTCTTGACCAAGGGTGGGGGCCGTCCTATGGTCGCAGATAAGTGAAACAACCTTTAATAAACAAGGGCGCTAAAACGCCGCCGGAACACGGCGATTGCGGAGGACAGGGTGGGGACCACGCAGTTGGAATCGGTGCCGGAGCCGAAGTACTGGCATCTCAAGACAGTGCTGACTGAGGCACTGGACTCCGAGTTCTCCGTGGGCGAGATCCTGCCCAACGAGCGCGACCTGGCGGCCCGCTTCGGCGTCGCCCGGGCCACGCTCCGGCAGGCTCTGGAACAACTCGAACTGGAAGGCCGGCTGCAGCGCCGTCGCGGAGTCGGTACGACCGTCGCGCCGCCGCGCGTGGGTGTCGCCGTCGGCACCGAGCAGCACGCCTGGCCGGGCGCCGGGGAGGACGCCTGGCAATCCGTCGACTGTGTGCAGGCGGCTCCGCCGGCGGCCGTCGCCGACGTCCTGGAGACCGGTTCCGAGGAACTGGTCCACACCGTGCGGCGCTCCCGCGTGAGCCACGGCCAGCCGGTCGCCGCCGAACTGCTCTACATCCCGGAGTCGTCGGTTCCCGACCTCTCCGCCATAGACACTCCCTCAGCGACGGCACGCGCGCGTGCCGTACTGCGCGAGTTGCAGCGCCTCGAACTGGAGGGCCAGGACCGCGCCGTGGAACTCGGCTCGGCCCGCGCGGACGACGCCAAGGAACTGGACCGCCTCCCCGGAGCCCCGGTCCTCGTCGTCACCACCCGCTTCTTCGCCGAGGGCCGCACCGCCGCGGTCTCCGTCGCGACCTACCGCGCGGACACCTGCCGCCTGACCTTCGCCGACTCCGGAGGCGTGGAAATCCACCACGGCCCAGAACGCCAGGCCTCCTGACCGAGATCACGACTCACGCGTAGCGCCCCGGAACTCCACCGGGGCGCGCCGCGTTCCCTTCCCGGTTCTTCAGGGCGCGGGGCTGTGCCGATTTGCGGCTACGCCGCGTGGGCGCGCCCAGCCACAACGGAACCGCAGCCGACCACCGAGTTTCCTTCTCGGCGCCGGCACGACAGCGCCCCAAGGGGGCGCGGGGAACTGCGCGCTCAGCCCCCACGGCGCCGCAGTCGAAAGACAACCATCAACGCCAGGAACAACGGACTCGCACCCGGCACACGACCGACGCCGCCAAGCTAGCGCCGCGTCACCGTGCCCTCGACCGCGAACAGTTGCTCCTCGACATGGTCAAGAGCCAACCGCAAGGCCCCAGTTGCCGCGGCCGCCTCCCCGAGCAACGACAACGCGACCTTCGGCGGCCGCAGGCAATACCGCGCCAACTCCCGCCGCAACGGCTCCAGTACACCGTCCAGCCCGGCAGCCCACCCGCCCACGACGACCAGCTCCGGATCGAGGGCCAGCACCAGCGCGGCGACATCGTGCACAAGGCGCTGGATGAACCGGTCGACGGCCGCCATCGCCCGTTGGTCCCCGTCCCGTGCCAGCGCGAAGACCTGCGCCACAGCCTGCTCGTCCAACGGATGCAGCGGCTCGTCCGTGGTGGACAGCAGCGTCTCCGGAGTCACGTCCCGCCCCAGCAGATGCAGCGCGCCGATCTCACCGGCAGCACCGCGATACCCCCGATGCAGCCGCCCCCCGATCAGCGAACCGGCGCCCGGACTCAACCCGGCCAGCACCATCACCATGTCGTCGGACTCGGTCGCCGCACCCTTCCAGTGCTCGGCGACCGCCGCCGCGTTGGCGTCGTTCTCGACCAGCACCGGGCACTTGAAGGACCGGCTCAGCCGCTCGCCGAGGTGCAGCCCCGTCCACTGGGGCAACGCCGTGCCCAGTCGTACGGTGCCGTCCGCCTCGACGATGCCCGGCGTGGCGACGCCCACCGCGCGCAGCGAGCCGCGTGCGACCCCGGCCCGGCGCAGCAGCTCGGCGACCGCGGTGCGCAGCCGCTCCAGGCGCTCGTCCGCCGAGGCCGTCTCGTCGACGTCCTTCGCGATCGCGCCGAGCACCCGGCCGTCCAGGTCGGCGAGGAGCACGGCGACGCGATGTGCGCCGATCTCCAGGCCCAGCAGATGCCCGGCCTCGGCCCGGAACCGGAACCGCCGCGCGGGCCGCCCCTGCCGCCGTACAACGCTCTCGTCGGCCGCCTTCTCGACGACCAGCCCGGCCTCGATCAGGCCCTCGACGACGCCCTCGACGGTCGGCCGGGACAGACCGGTCACCCGGGTGATCTCCGTCAGCGTGGCGCAGTCCGTGGCACGCAACGCGTGCAACACCACCGCGGAGTTGATCCTCCGCAGCAGCGAGGGGTCCCCGCCGGTCAGCCCCGCCAAGGTCTGTCCTCCCAGCTCGTGCGCGTGTTGGGCGGATCGTACTCGGCGCGGCGGACGGCGGCGAGAGCCGGGCGCCCCCGACCCACTCGCCCCACTGATTCACCCCGGCGCCACGAAGCCCGACTCGTACGCCGCGATCACCGCCTGCGTACGGTCCCGCGCCCCCAGCTTCGCCAGCACGGCGCTCACGTGCGACTTCACCGTCTCGGTCCCGACGACCAGCCGGGCGGCGATCTCCGCGTTCGACAGACCCCGCGCCATCAGCCGCAGCACCTCGGCCTCACGCTCGGTCAGTCGGGCCCGCTCCATGACCGCGCGGGCCGCCCGGTTCCCGCCGTCGTCGCCGTACTCGGCGGCCAACTGCCGTACGGAGGCCGGGAACAGCAGCGAGTCGCCCTCGGCCACCAGCCGCACCGCGTGCACGATCTCGGCCGGGCGCGCCCGCTTCAGCAGGAACCCGTCGGCACCGGCCCGCAGTGCCTCGTACACGTACTCGTCGTTCTCGAAGGTCGTGATGACCAGGATCTTCGGCGGATCGTCGACCGTGCGCAGCACCGCGCGCGTGGCCTCGATGCCGTCCAGGAGCGGCATCCGTACGTCCATGGCGACCACGTCCGGCCGCAGCCGCCGCACCAGCGGGATCACCGCCGCCCCGTCGGCGGCCTCCCCGACCACCTCGATGTCCGGTTGCGCCTCCAGCACGGCCCGCAGACCCGCGCGTACGAGGGGTTCGTCATCGACCAGGAGAACGGTGACCGGCACCCGGCCAGCCTAGATCAGCCTAGTGGCAGCACCGCGTGCACCTGCCAGTCGCCCTCGTCGGGCCCGGTGTGCGCCCAGCCTCCGAGCAGCGCGGCACGCTCGCGTATGCCCCGCAGACCACTGCCCCGGCCCGGGCCCGGTATCGGCGCCGTCAGCGGATTGCGGATCTCCAGATCGAGGGTGCCGTCGGCGACGCCGATACGGACCCGCACGGGGACGGACCCCGCGTGCCGCAGCACATTGGTCAGCGCCTCCTGCAGAATCCGGTAACCCTCCCTGGAGACCGGCCCCGGCACCGTCTCCAACGGCCCGGTCACCTCCGCGTCGACCTTCGCCCCGGAGGCCCGCGCCGACTCCAACAGCCGGTCGGCGTCCACCAGCGTCGGCCGGCCGCTCACCGGCCGCTCCGACTCCCGCAGCACGCCCAGCACCCGCTCCAGGTCCTCCAGCGCGGCCCGGCCGGTCTCCCCGATGGCACCCAGCGCCCGCTCGGTGAACTCCGGATCACCCGCCGCCCGCGCCGCACCTGCCTGCACCACCGCCACCGTCAGCGCGTGACCGATGGAGTCGTGCAACTCCCGCGCGATACGCGTGCGTTCCAGCAACTGCTCGGTGCGCTCCTCCAGGGCGGCGAGTCGCTCCGCGCGTGAGGGGCCGAGCAGCTTCCGGGCCAGCAGCGTGGCCAGCTCGCCGAGGCCGACGACGGCGGCGTACAGGGCGATCAGGGGGAGGGGTGCGAGCAGGGCGTACCACCCGTTCGGCGCGGCCTCCTTGAGGATCGGCACGTCATCCGGCACGCGCCCGCGTGCGACCTCGATGAACTGGAAAGCGATGATCGGCAGCCAGACGCAGGCGAACGCGGTCACCCAGCCCAGAACCATCCGGGCCTCCAGCCACAGCATGGTGCGACCCCGGTCCCGCCAAGTCGCCGACGGTGCCATGGAGATGCTCGGGTCCTGCCGGCCCGGCGTCAGCAGCAGGTGCGCCTGCGCTCCCTCACCGATCCGCACGGCCGGGATCAGTGCGACCGGGATCAGCGCGAGCGCGGGTGCGTACGGGGTCTCCGGGCTGACGAAGATCCACACGCTGGTGATCAGCATGGGCACCCAGAGGTGCAGCAGACGTGTGTACGTCGTCCCCCGGAGCAGCGGGCGCAGGAAGCGGGCCATTCCGACATCGTGACACCCGGCACTGACAATCGGCCTCCCCCGGGCGGGGGAGACGATCTCCACCGGCGGGGGAGGCCCCAACCCCCTTGAACGGCCAGGCTGTTGGCCATGACCAGCATCGACGTACGAGACCTCACCAAGGAGTACGGCACCCGGCGGGCCGTGGACCACGTCACCTTCGACGTCCGCCCCGGCAAGGTCACCGGCTTCCTCGGCCCCAACGGCGCCGGAAAGTCCACCACCATGCGCCTCGTCCTCGGCCTCGACCGCCCCACCTCCGGAACCGCCACCATCGGCGGCAGCCCCTACACCGCGCTCACCGAGCCGTTGCGCCACGTGGGCGCCCTGCTCGACGCGCAGGCCGCGCACGGTTCCCGTACCGCTCGCGATCATCTGCGCGTCCTGGCGGCGAGCAACCGCATCCCGGCCGCCCGGGTCGACGCGGTGCTGGAGGAGACGGGACTCGCGTCGGTCGCGCGGCACCGGGTGAAGACGTACTCCCTGGGCATGCGTCAGCGGCTGGGCATCGCCGGCGCTCTCCTGGGCGACCCCGAAGTGGTCCTGCTGGACGAGCCGTCGAACGGCCTCGACCCCGAAGGCATCGTCTGGATCCGGGAGTTGCTGCGCCGACTGGCGGCGGAGGGCCGCACAGTCCTGGTCTCCAGCCACCTGATGAACGAGACCGCGTCCTTCGCCGACCACCTCGTGGTCCTCGGCCGCGGCCGCCTCCTGGCCGACACCCCGATGCGGGACTTCATCGACGCACGCGTGCAACCCCACGTACGCATCCGTACGACGGACGCCGGCGCCCTCAAGAGCGCGCTCGCCGGGCACGGTCTCGACGGCGTGGAACACGAGGAGGGGCACTGGACCGTGGCGCACGCACGCGTGGACGAGATCGGCACCCTGATGTCCGCGGCCGGCGTACCGATCCTCGAACTGACCGCCGTCGAGGGCACGCTGGAGCAGGCCTATCTCGATCTGACCGTCACGGAGACCGAGTTCACCGCACCGCACCAGGAGGCCTGACCATGGCATTCACGCCCGTGTTCCACTCCGAGTGGATCAAGATCCGGACCCTGCGCTCACAGCTCGCGGCCCTCGCCGTGATCCTCGCGGTGACGGTGCTCTTCTCCGCGCTCGCCTCGTCCGACACCGGAGGCGACGACTTCGACCCGCTGTTCGCGGTCTTCTTCGGCGTGACCTTCGGCCAGATCGCGGCGATCGCCTTCGGCACGACCGCCGTGTCCTCCGAGTTCCAGGGCGGAGCGCTACGGCTGTCGCTGGCCGCGGTGCCGCACCGGGGGCGCTGGTTCGCGGCCAAGGCGACGGCCATCGCCGTGCCCGTGTTCGCCGTCGGCCTGGCCACCGGCGTGGTGACGCTGGTGGTCGGCAAGGCGGTGCTGGGCGCCGAGGCCGACGGGCTCGGCTGGGCGGAGCAGGTGCGCGGTGTGGTCGGCTGCGCCGTCTATCTCACGCTGATGGCGCTGCTCGCGGCCGGTCTCACCGCGGTGCTGCGCAGCGGGGTGGCGACGCTGAGCATCGTCATACCGTTCCTGCTCATCGTGTCCTTCGTGGTCGGCGACGCGTCGAGCGACATCGCGGACCTCCTGCCCGACCGGGCCGGCCAGGTGGCGCTCCACGAGACCTGGGCCGGGGCGATGGGGCCGTGGACCGGACTCGGGGTGACGGCCCTGTGGGCAGCGGCGGCGCTGGCGGCGGGGGCATGGAGCGTGCGGCGCCGGGACGCCTGACGTCTGGTGTCTGGCGTCTGGTCTGACGTCTGACGTCTGACGTGCCGGAACGTTTGGCCCCAAGCGGGCACTGACGCCCCGTCAATTGCCAGTGGGGGCCGGTTTACTGAAGGCATGAACATCACGCACCGGCTGGCGACGATCGACCTGCTGTGCACCCGGGACTTCCCCGCGGAGCACGGCAGGACGGACGTGGGTACGGGGGGATCGGGCTATCACATCGCCGAACTGCGGACGAGCGGCGACTTCTGGGAGGACGGAGAGCGCCTTCGGGCGGTCGCAGGGCGGCGAGGACATACCGGAGCCCTGGGCCTCGCTCAGCGCGCACGCGTCGGACGTACCCCTGTGGAAGTCGCCGGAGACCGGCCGGTGGATCGCCCTCGGCGTGTCCCAGCGGGGACAAGGAGCTCCCGTTCCAACTCCTGGCCGTCGTAACGGAGATGGACCCGCCGTGAGGGTCTAGTCCTGCGCCGCCGCCCGCAGCCGCCCGAACTCCTCGGCCATCGTCGCCGCGGTCCAATGCGCGTTCAATCCGCTCGGATTCGGCAGCACCCACACGCGCGTGTCCCCGAACGTCCGCTCCTGCGGCCCTACTTGGGCCTTCTTGTAGTCGAACGCGGTCCGGTATGCCGTAACCCCGAGTACAGCCAGCCATCGCGGCTTCCAACCCGTCAGCTTCGACGCGAGGAGTTGTCCGCCCTCGCGGTACTCCGCCGCGCTCAGCTCGTCGGCCCGGGCCGACGCCCGTGCCACCACGTTCGTGATGCCGAGCCCGTAGGACGGCAACTCCCCCTGCTCCGCGGGCTTCATGAGCCTCGGGGTGAAGCCGGACAGGTGCAGCACCGGCCAGAAGCGGTTGCCGGGACGGGCGAAGTGATGGCCCGTGGCCGCCGTCATCAGGCCGGGATTGATACCGCAGAACAGCACGGCGAGGCCGTCCGCGACGACGTCCGGTACGAGACGGTCGCGGGCGGCCTCCAGCTCGGCCTGGGTGAAGCGGGTCAGAGGATCGCCCCCGGGGCGTAACCCGCGGCCTCCGGGTGCTGCTTCGCGAGCTCCTCGACACGGGCGACGACGACGGCGACCTGGTCGGCCGCGGCACCCGTGAAGGACAGCTTGTCGGCCATCAGCGCGTCCAACTGGGCGCGGTCCAGCGGGATGCGCTCGTCGGCGGCGAGCTTGTCCAGCAACTCGTTGCGCTCGGCGCCCTGCTCGCGCATCGCCAGCGCGGAGGCGACCGCGTTCTCCTTGATGGCCTCGTGCGCGACCTCGCGGCCGACACCCGCGCGGACCGCGGCCATCAGCACCTTGGTCGTCGCGAGGAACGGCAGGTAGCGGTCCAGCTCACGCGCCACGACCGCCGGGAACGCGCCGAACTCGTCGAGCACGGTCAGGAACGTCTCCAGCAGCCCGTCGAGCGCGAAGAACGCGTCGGGGAGGGCCACCCGGCGCACCACCGAGCAGGACACATCGCCCTCGTTCCACTGGTCGCCCGCCAGCTCGCCCGTCATCGAGGCGTAGCCGCGCAGGATGACCATGAGGCCGTTGACGCGCTCGCAGGAGCGGGTGTTCATCTTGTGCGGCATCGCGGAGGAACCGACCTGGCCCGGCTTGAAGCCCTCGGTGACCAGCTCGTGCCCGGCCATCAGCCGGATCGTCTTCGCGAGCGAGGAGGGCGCCGCCGCGACCTGCACCAGCGCGGTCACGACCTCGTAGTCCAGCGAGCGCGGGTACACCTGGCCGACCGAGGTGAAAGCCTGCGCGAAGCCCAGGTGGGAGGCGATCCGCCGCTCCAGCTCCGCGAGCTTCGCCGCGTCGCCGCCGAGCAGGTCCAGCATGTCCTGCGCCGTGCCCACCGGGCCCTTGATGCCGCGCAGCGGGTAGCGGCCGAGCAGCTCCTCCACCCGGCCGTAGGCCACGAGCAGCTCGTCGGCGGCGGTCGCGAAACGCTTGCCGAGGGTGGTGGCCTGCGCGGCCACGTTGTGCGAGCGGCCGGCCATGACCAGCTCGCCGTACTCACCGGCCAGCTTGCCGAGACGCGCCAGAACTGCCACCGTACGGTCGCGCATCAGCTCCAGCGAGAGCCGGATCTGCAGCTGCTCGACGTTCTCCGTCAGGTCCCGGGACGTCATGCCCTTGTGCACCTGCTCGTGCCCGGCGAGGTCGTTGAACTCCTCGATCCGCGCCTTCACGTCGTGTCGCGTGACCTTCTCGCGCTCGGCGATCGAGGCCAGGTCGACCTGGTCGAGCACCCGCTCGTAGTCCGCGATCGCCGCGTCCGGCACCTCGATCCCGAGGTCCTTCTGGGCCCGCAGCACAGCGAGCCAGAGCTGCCGCTCCAGCTTCACCTTCTGCTCGGGAGACCAGAGCGTGGCGAGCTCGGTGGAGGCGTAGCGTCCGGCGAGGACGTTCGGGATGCGGGGTTTGGCGGGAGCGGAAGTCACGTGTACGGAGTTTACCCGGCGTCTTTGAGCGGTCCGGACCGTCCGTTCAGCCCAGGGATCCCAGGTCAAGGACTCTCCGGACAGCGGACCGCGGCGGAGCCGTCCGGGAGGCCGGACATCTGCCCCTGACACGATGGGGTGAATCCCCCCAGTAGGCAGCAACCACACGCTGTGTTTACAAGTCACACATCTCGCATTTACCGGCGAAGACCTCAGGGGGACACATGAGCAACCAACCGCCCTACCCGCCACAGCAGCCTGGATGGGGCAACGGTGGTCAACAGCCTTACGGACAGCCCCCGTTCCAGCCGCAGCCCCCGAAGAAGCGCTCCGTCGGGAAGGTCGTCGGCCTCGGGTGCCTCGGCATCGTCGGTCTGTTCGTCGTCATCGCCATCGTCGCCGCCGTCGGAGGCGGTAGCAGCAACAACGACTCCAGCGGCAGCTCGAAGCGCGCGGCGCCCGCCGGCAAGAGTTCCGACAAGGCCGCCAACGATACGAAGAAGAACGGCACCAAGAAGGACGCCACCGACGGCAAGGCCGTCTTCAAGGTGTGGGGCACCGCCCCCGCCGGTGCACTCGGCGGTCTCGACATCGGGTACGGCTCCGACTCGGACACGCGTAAGGGCACGTTCAAGGACGGCACGTTCGAGGCGACGCTGACCCTCGACAAGGACGCCATGTACTACGACGTGCACGCGCAGCTCCAGGGCTCCGGAGACATCAACTGCTCGGTCACCGTGGCCGGGAAGACGAAGAAGGGCCACGCGTCCGGCGGCTACAACATCTGCAACGCACAGCTGAGCAGCAACTTCACCGGGGGCTGGTCGTAGCCGGTTCTGTGGGCGCGGGGGCGTTCGCGCCGGAACACGAACGGACGATTGTCCCTGGGGGACCATGACCGACACCGACACCAGCGTGCCGCCGATGCCGTCCATGCCGCCGAACCAACCGTCGCCACCGGCGAAGAAGCCGCACACCAACCTCGTCATCATCGGCTCGGCCGTCGCCGTCATCGCTGCCATCGTGGCCACCGGTGTCATGGTCGTGCAGTCCACGAACAACGACAGCAAACCGGCCGCCACTGCCATGTCGAGGGCACACGACGAGGATGCCGTCCCTGCCGAGCAGCCAACTCCGGAGCCGACCTACAGCGAAGTCGACGCCGACAGTTTCGCGATCGGGCTCAGGACCACCGTCCGGCACTGCTTCGGGTCGGCGGGCTGCAACGTGACGGTCGAGCCGGACCTGACCTATCTGGGAGACAGCGAGGGGATCGATCCCGACGCCGTGTACGAGATCACCTACGAGATCCACGGCGATGAGTCCGGCCCGGTGATCGAGACGGCCGAGTCGTCGGACGAGACGAGCCTGGACTACACGCCGTCCGTGATCAGTTTCGGCAGACACCGCGAACCCTCAGGACCCCCGGGGCACGAAGGTCGGCTACTTCTCCTACGAGCCATTGGCAAGCTCGCCGAGGTGCTGGTCCTGAGGCCGGATGAGAAGCAGACGCTGTACTACTACACCCCGGGCGGCACCCTGATCGCCCGGGCCGCCTCGTCCAAGGAGCCGCCGGCCCGGCACACCCTGCAATTCATGCTCGATCTGCTCCTGCCCAATCCCGCGTAACTGAGCGACGTCACCTGGAGCGTCGTCGGCTACGACCGGGCCATGGCGGACTGGTTCCCCTGCGTCGTGGAGCCGGGGGACACGTGGTCTCGCACGTGGGTTTCCCGGCCGGCTACTCGGACCTGCGCACTGTGGTGATCACCTGGCTGGGCAGCGAGGCCGAACCGTCGCCCCACCGCGACGGGTTTCTGGGGACCGCTTCGCCCGCCTGCGTGCTGGCGCTCCGTCCGGACACGGGGAGCGTGCACTGGGCCAGCGGCTCCGACGAGGGTGGCCGGCGGTTCAGCGAACGCTCGGTCGAAGCCGTGCTCGCCCCGGCTCGTTCCCGACCCGGGCGACCGCGCGGCCGTCCGGGAGTACCAGGAGCTGCTGCGGTGCACGCTGTCCGGCGCGAGCCGCCGCACAGGGACGATACGAGCGGCACCCGCGGTCGGTGCGGAGCGCTCTTGGCCCGGTGAACCGCCTCGTCCTCGGTTACGGCGGACCTCGCCGACGCCGCCGTGGGTCTGCTCGCCGCCGCTCGCTCAGGTGGTCCTGCGACCCGATCGCCGGTCGCCCAGGCCGAGGCGCTTGAGGGCGAGTGTGTCCAGTGCGGTGAGTATCCCGTTGAGGATGAGCGTCATCGCCACCAGAACGATCAGGCCCGCGAACTCGGTCGGGGCGTCGAGGTTCGTGGCGGCGGTGAACAGTTCGTGGCCGATGCCGTCGGTCGAGGCGATGAACTCACCGCCGATGACACCGAGGATGGCCAGCGGACCGCCCGTCTTCAGTGCCGCGAAGAAGGGTGCGGCCAGCGTGGGAAGGGTCACGTAGCTGAGCACGTGGTGCCGGCGCCCGCCCATCACCTGGACTATCTCCACGAGTTCGCGTTCGCGCAGCCGTAGGCCCAGGTAGATGTTGTAGAAGACCACGAAGGACACACCCGCCGCCGCGATCGTGATCTTCGACATGGGGCCGATGCCGAAGAACAGCAGGAAGAGCGGCGCGAGCGCGATCTTGGGGATGCCGTTGACGGCCGCGATCAGCGGCTCGAAGACACGGCCCGCGAGCGGGACCGAGCCGAGCACCAGGCCCATCACGGTGCCTATCGCCACGCCGATCCCGAACCCGGCCACGATCTCGAACGACGTCGTCTTGATGTCGGTCCACCCGGTCGACGAGCCGAGCAGTTTCCAGAGGGCGTGCGACACGTCGGTCGGCTTGCTCACCGCGTACTCCGGCAGGACGGGTCCGCTCATCACCTGCCAGAGGACCAGGCAGAGCGCGATCACCGCGATGCGCAGCACCACCACCAGGGCGGTCCCCCGCCACGCACTGTTCCTGACGCCTCCTGCTCGGTCCACCTCGACCTCGGTCTTGCTTTCCGCACTACTGGTGGCAGTCGCCATTGTCTGCTCCTTTTGGTTCGCCGGTGCGGCACGCCCGGCGGTCTTACGGCAGGTACTTGTTGGTCCAGTCGTCGGTGGTGACCTCGGCGCCCTTGGGAAGCGTTCCCAGGCTGTCGAGGAAGGCCATGGTCTTCTTCCAGCCGGCGGTGTTCATCGAGCCGTCCGTGGGCCATTCGACCTGCTGGAGACTGCTCTGCACCACGGCGTCCGGCACGCCGGCGAGCGACTTCTGTGCCGCCTTCAGCACCGTCGTGTCGTCACTGTCCTTCAGGTGCGTGTTCATGTACGCCGTCGCCTGCTGGACCGCCGTGGCGAACTTCTTGACGATGTCGGGGTGTTGGGTCGCGTAGCTCTTCTGTGCGACCACGAGCTGTCCGTAGCCGGCCTCTCCGGCGCCCCACTCGGGGACCTTGACCGGGTCGGCGACCACGACACCGTCGCCTGCGGCCTGGATCTGGAGGGGGATCGGTTCGGAGGTGACGAACCAGTCGATCTGGCCGGTGTTGAGGGCGGCCTTGTCCGCGGCCGGGCTCGGCAGCGACACCCACTTCACCTTCTTGTCGGGGTCGACGCCGTACTTCTTGAGGAAGATGCCGGCCTCGGCCTTGGTGTTGGCCGAGCTGGCGCCGCCGGTCGAGCTCGCCAGCGCCTTGGCCACCTGCGCGGCGGGGGTCTTCGCGGTCAGGTCGTGCGCCTTGGCGAACTTCTTGCTCACGATGAGGCCGAGCGGGTTGCCCAGGCCGTCGGAGGAGACGGCGACCTGGGGAAGCTTCTTGGCGAGGGCGGACACGAACCCGGTGGGGCTGCTGTCGAAGAACTGCACCGAACCCGACTGGAGCGCCGAGGGGCCGGTCGCCGCGGTCAGCGTCACGAACTTCATCTTCAGACCCTGCTTACGGAAGTAGCCGTTGGCGTCGGCCACTTGCAGCGGTGTGTCGAAGATGCTGCCTCCGCCGCCGACCGTGACCTGCGTGAGCCCGTCCGAGGTCGTGGTGGTGGAGTTCCCACCACAGGCGGTGAGCAGCGCCGGGCCGAGCACCGCGGCCGAGGCCAGGGCGAGAAGCCGGCGGCTCCTGCCGGGCCGCGGCCGCAGTCGCGGTCCTCTGCGGAACGTATCGGTGGCCGAGTTGTCGTATGCCATGGGAAGTCTCCTGTCACCAAGCGGTCTGAGTAAGGAAGAAGCGTTTCCAGAAGTCGAATCGGGGCGGATCCGCCACAGGGATCGGACCGAAACGGTCACCGACCTCCATGACCGCCGGGGTGTCCTGTGTCCACGCGGGCCAGTGCGGCAGGCCGGGGCCGTTGGGATCACCGGTGGCCGCGAAGTTGGCCCAGTAGCCGCTCATCGTCTCCGCGACGGCGCGGTCCTCGTCGGTCCACTCGGCGCGGTCCGGGTGGAGGTTGCCCCACACGAAGTCGATCTCGGAGCCGTGGGAGGCGCGGCGGGTGTCGTGTCCGGCGGGGGAGGCGTAGGTCCAGAAGTACGTGTAGACGGGACGGCTCGCCCGTGTGGACCAGTCCTTCGCCCAGAGCCAGGTGGAGATCCGGGCGTTGTCGCGCACCGCGGCGCAGTGGGCGTGTGCCGCTTCGTCGTCCGTGCGGGCCGGGTAGAACCGGAGGAACTCCTCGGCCATCGGACCGAACTTGAGACGGGACGCGGAGACGAAGTCCTCCAGCGTCACATGGACCGGCGGGGCACCCGGCCGCCAGGCCTTCCTGCCCGCCGCCCGGTACTCCGCGAAGGCCGTGGCCGGAACCGCCCCGCTCTCGTCGAGGTTGTTCCCGGCCAGGTACCCGACGTCGTTCTGAAGCCCCTTGGCGTACGTCTCCTCGTAGCCGCTCGGCAGCACCCAGCCGTCGACGGCCGGGCGGAACAGCGGCGGCTTCGCCGGACCGCCCGTCTCCACGGCGTGGTCGACCACGGAGGCGTTCCCGTCGACCAGCCGCTGCCAGGGCAGCGACCGCAGCCGCTTGAGGGTCCTTGCCCCGCGCTCCGCCGCGTAGCGGGCGCCGGCCGCCTCGGCGTCGGCCAGGGTCCGGTAGGACGTCCCCAGGTAGCGCAGTTCGGGGTCGCGGAAGTGGCGGGCGTGGCTCTGCGCGACGGCCCGGTGGAAGAGGCCCTCGGCCAGCGGTGACATGCTCAGGAAGTTCACCGATCCGGCGCCTGCGGACTGCCCGGAGATCGTGACCCGGTCCGGATCGCCGCCGAAGTGCGCGATGTTGTGCTGGACCCACTTCAGTACCGCGATCTGGTCGAGCAGCCCGTAGTTGCCGGAGGCGTGGTGCCCGGACTCCTCGCTGAGTTCGGGTGTGGCCAGGAAACCGAAGGCGCCCAGGCGGTAGTTGAAGGTCACCACCACGACGCCCTTGCGGGCCAGTGCCTCGCCGTCGTAGCGGGGGGTGGCGCCCGTGCCGACGCGGAAGCCGCCGCCGTGGATCCACACGAGCACCGGGCGTGGCCGCCCGTCCGGGGAGCTCCCTCCGGTCCAGACGTTGAGGCGCAGACAGTCCTCGCTCATCGGCAGGCCGCTGCCGTACAGCTCGGACCCCGGCACCTGCGGGCACATCGGGCCGAATCGGTCGGCCTTGTGCACCCCGGTCCAGGGCACCGGGGGGCGGGGCGGTCTCCAGCGGAGATCCCCGACCGGGGGTGCCGCGTAGGGGATGCCGCGGAAGACGGTGACCGACCTGTCCCGCCCCGGGATGCCCGCTACCAGGCCCGCTTCGGTCTTCACCGGCTGGCGCATGGTTTCTCCTTCTGGTCGGTGACGGACAGTTCGTCGGTCGGCCCGGCTGGGCGTCGCGGGCGGTTCCACAGCAGCGGGCCCCTACGCGTCCGCAGCCGTCGGCGCGGTGTGGTCCCGCCGCGTCTGGAGCAACAGCGCCTGCCGGGCGGACGCGACGTGGTGGAGCATGGCGGCGACGGCCGCCGGAGGGTTGCGGGTGATGATGGCCAGGAGGATGGTCCGGTGCTCCTCCAGCGACCCGGCCCGTGGGTGCGGTGCGGAGAGGTTGCGGTACTGGCGCATCACCAGGGGGTACAGCAGGGTGTCGTACGCCCGTGCCAGGGTCTGCTGGTGCGCGGCTTCCTTCACCTGCTGGTGGAAGCGCCGGTTGCCCCGGGAGTAGCCCGTCGCGTCGCCCCGGGACTCGCAGTCCTCCATGGTGTCCAGCGTGGCGCGGAGTTGGGCGATCTCCTCGTCGGTGGCGCGTTCGGCGGCCTTCCCGGCGAGGGCGGACTCCAGCGTCTCGCGGGCCTCCAGGATGTCCGCGGCCTCCTCGACGGAGAAACTCCGGGTGCGGACACCGCGGTTGACCTCGCTGGTGACATAGCCCTCCTGGGTCAGCCGGACCAGTACCGCCCGCATGGTGCTGCGCGATACGTTGAACATCCTGGTCAGGTCGGCCTCGGTGAGCCGGGTGCCCGGCTCGACGCTGCCCGACAGGAGCAGCGAGCGCAGTCCGTCGTAGGCCTGGCTCTGGCGGGTCGGCGACGTCCGCCCCGCGTCTTCGTCGAAGCCGTTGGAATCCATCATGATCACCCTGTGGGTCTGATTGCTCGGAGAGGTACGACGGCCGGTGCTCGACCGGATCCGGACTGCGGTCGGACGGTCAGGTGCGGACGAGCCCCGGATACAGCCGCCGGGCCGTACCCGCGAAGATCTCCTGCCGGTCCTCCTCCGCCAGCCCGGCGAGCAACTCCTCCGCGAGAGCCAGGAGTTCGGGCAGGGACTGCTCGGCCGCCGGCAGGTTCGACCCCCAGGCGATCCGCCCCGCGCCGAACGCCTCGACGACCGGTCCGAGGAAGTCCCCCGCCCGCTCTCCGGCGTCCCGCAGCCGTTCGAGGTTGCGGTGGGTGAGCTTGAGGTGCAGGCCCGGGTGTACGGCGAGTGCCGCGACCTCGGCGCCGGCGCGGGCGGGCGAGGCGGCGATGTCGGGGTAGCCGATGTGGTCCAGGAGCACCTTCACGCCCGGGAACCGCCCCAGCAGTTCCACCAGTTGCCCGGTGGCCGGTCCGAGGCGCATCTGGAGGCAGACCGGCAGGTCCAGTTCCGCGGCCTGCTCCCAGAAGGGGAACGTCTCCGGGGCGACGAACCACTCGCCCTGCGTGGGCACGGTGCTGCCGCTGGTGAACAGCCGCACCCCGGCCAGGCCGCCGTCACCGACCGCCGCCTTGAGCGAGGAGGCGGCGTCCGGGCGCAGCGGATCGACGGTGCCGACGGCCACGAAGCGCTCCGGCCGCTGCCGGGAACTGTCGAGGACGTACGAGTTGTCGTAGCCGTAGTTCGTGGTGGCCTGCACCAGGACGGCCTGGTCGATGCCGGTCTCGTCCATGCGGGCGATCATGCCCTCGGCGGTCACGGGCCGGGCCGCGGCCCACTCCGACTGCTTTCCCCCGATCGGTGCCTTGGGGTAGCGGGTCAGGTCCTCGGAGATGATGTGGCAGTGCGCGTCGACGACGTCCACGGGGTGGTCCCTTCTGTGTGGTGGGTACGGAGGCCGGCTCAGGCGTCCGGGTAGTCGCCCGCGGCGAACAGCGAGCGCAGGTCGGTGGAGAACCCGGGGTCGAGCAGCCCTTGGTCCTTGGCGAACCGCACCATCGCGTTCAGGCTGGGCTCGTTGGCCGCGATGCCGTACGGCACGGGATCCCCGCCGATCCGCTCTCCCTGGCGGGCCAGCCGGGGCACCGCCGACCACCCGGGGTGCGCGGCGAGGTGCCTGCGCTTGCTCTCCGCGAACGCCGCGTACAGCCTGGTCGCCAGGCCGGGATCGGCTTCGGTGAGTTCGGAGCGCAGCGCGATC
Organism: Streptomyces sp. P5F9; assembly: GCF_057961495.1. Taxonomy (NCBI): domain Bacteria; kingdom Bacillati; phylum Actinomycetota; class Actinomycetes; order Kitasatosporales; family Streptomycetaceae; genus Streptomyces; species Streptomyces sp. P5F9. The sequence continues at coordinate 33,572 of NZ_JBXVPZ010000027.1, forward strand.
AGCGAGTGCAGCGGGTAGACGCCGGTGCGCAGGTAGTGGTCCACGGCGAGGGTCCCGGCCTCCGGGAAGAGCGGATACGGTACGTCGTCCCCGCCTGCCTCCGGTTCCGTCGCCGCCGTCCAGCCGGCCCGGGGCGCGCCCGCCCGACCCGTCCCGGCGTTGCCGGTCAGCGCGGCGTCGATCTCCCCGGCGCGCAGCAGCTCGCCCAGCGAGCGGCCGTCGGTGACCCGCTCGACGTTGGCGGGAACGCGGCCCTCGATGTGGTCGTCGTCGTCCACCACCCAGGTGATCTTGCTGATGTCGACGCCGTACTCGTCGCGCAGCACACCGCGCACCCACACGCCGGTGCTCACCGAGTAGGCGCGCACACCGACCCGGCGTCCTTCCAGGTCCCGGGGTACGCGGATGCCGGAGTCCGCGGCGCACTGCACGTCACCGTGGTGGAAGCGCCGGTTGAGGAACACCGGCACCGCGGTCAGCGCGATCCCTTCCTGACGTGCCATCAGATACGACACCGGGGCCAGTTCGCACACGTCGAACTCCAGGTCCCGGATCATCCGCCGGTAGGCGCCGATGACCGGCTTGACCTCCACCGGCTCGACCGCGTAACCGTCCACCTCGACGTCGCCGTCCAGCAGCGACTGCGCGTGCGGGTACTCGCCGACAACGACCGTGAGCTTGTCCATACGCTGTCCTTTGCGTCCTTTGCTTCTCTTGTTTCCGGTGCTTCTCTTGATTCCGGTCGGGAGTCCGGGCCGCGGCCTCAGCCGCCGAGTCGGGCCGGCGGTACGCCGAGCGCCGCGCAGGTCCGCTCGACGAGTTCGTCGTAGTCCACCGCGCGCGGGATCACGTCCTGTTCCAGGGCGTAGGCGGCCGCCTTGGTGAAGGCGGCGCGCAGTCCCTCGAAGCCCACGGGGTGCAGGGCGACCGGGCCGCCCTCCTCCTTGGCGGCGAGCACCGACCGCATCGCGTCGTACGCGGCGAGGAGCGCGGCGGGGTGCTCCGCGGCGGCGGCCTCGGACACGCCGACCACGTGGTTGACCGGGATGAACCCCTGGTCCTTCGACCACTGTTCGGCGACCTGGTGGGCGTTGCCGACGGCGGTGCGGATACGGTCGTCGGCGGGCAGTTCGTTGCCCATGATCCCGAAGTCGATCCGGCCGTCGAGGAAGTCCGCCGGCAGCTTGGTCCCCGCCGGTGCCCGCTTCACCCAGGACGGGTCCTCGGCGCCCTCGACGTGGTGCCCCTCGTACGTCGTCCACTCCGCCTTGCGCAGGTCGACGCCGTACTGCTCGGTGAGGAACCCGCGCATCCACACGCCGGTGGTCTGGCTCCAGGCGCGGACGCCGACGCTGTGCCCCTCGACATCGGCGACCGACAGCCTGCCGAGGGTCACCAGGGTCTGGTGCTGGTGGCGTCCGAGAGTGGTGACCGGCAGCAGCAGCACCGGTTTGCCGTAGGCGAGGGCCTGGAGAACGGTCACGATCGCCAGTTCGCACAGGTCGACGTCCGACGCGTTCACAAAGCCGCGGGAGGCCTTGTGCACCGGCTTGATGCCGACCCGCTCCGGCTCCGCACCCGCCTCGCGGGCCGCCGACAGCGCGGCTGCCGCGAGATCGTCACGGCCGAGCACCAGCTTCATTTTTCGCTCCTCTTGCTTACGGACTTGTGGTGTCGCTCGTGGTGCTGCCGCAGCAGGTCCATGCCGAAGTCGTTGCCGTTGGGGGTGCGGACGACGGTGTGGATATGCCGGCGCGAGGGGTAGTCGTTGTCGAAGAGGACACCGGCCATGTGCTCGAACTCGACGAGGATCACCGGGCTGTGGAAGCGGTAGTAGAAGGTGCCGTCCGGGTCCCCGATCCACGCGAAGTGGGTCTCCGCCTCGTGGGCCCGCACCTCCTCCATGCGCACCCGGGCGTGCCGGTCGCCGGCCCGGTTCACGTACAGCCCGAGGAGCTGGAGCGCGGTCTCCCGCTGGCCCGAGGACATCCCGCTCAGCGGCAGCCCCTGGTAGCTCAGCTCGTAGTTGTCCCGGAACGCCCCGACGAACAGCTCCTGCGGCAGCGTGTCCGCGATCACGGCCCGCTCCCGCTGCCGCCCGTCGAGCCGGGTGAACAGCTCGTGGCCGAGCGCCTCCTCGCCCCGGAAGGCCACGGTCCCGGCGTACTTCCCGGACCCGGCGATCACCGGCTCGGCGCCCAGGAAGGAAGGGGTGAGGACCATCTGGTCCCCGACGAACACGCAGTTGATGTTGACGTGGTGCCCGTCGAGCTGCCAGCCCCAGGGGCCGCCGTTCTCCGGCTCGCCGTAGAGGGAGAACCAGTACAGCCACTCGTTGAGGCCATGCGTGTTGTCGCTCAGCTCGCCGATGGTGAGGTTGAGGCGCATGAGGTCGACCATCTGGCGGTAGCCGTCCGCGCTGAGGCTCTCCCGGACGACGGCCAGGGCCCGCTCGCGCCCCGCGTCGTCGAAGTCCTCCAACAGCAGGCCGTGGCGCAGGAAGTAGCGGGCGCCGTTGTTCCAGTGGCGCCAGCTCACGTCGTCCATCGGGAACCGGCCCTCGGCGAGCTGCTTCTCCGTCAGCCCCGCCAGGTACTCCTCCGCCGCCCGGCACACCTTGCGGACGTCCGCGCCGGTGTCGCGCAGCGGGAACAGCCCCGCCTGGATGCCGTCCGGCGTGGCCACTCCACGGAAGGGCTCGTGTGCCGCCTGCACCCGCCAGGCGACCTTGTCGAGCAGGTCGGGTGTCCAGATCTCGGGCTTGCGGGTGGGCGGGTTGCCCCGCTTGCGCAGCCCTACCGGCTCTCGCATCGCCGCTCCTCCTCTCGCTCTTGCCTGTTCGTTCACGGGTGCGCCGTCGGCGGCGCACCCCTTGCCGATCGCCTTCTCACCTGTCGAGGAAGGCCGTCCGCTCCTCGATCGCCGCGACATCCACCGGCTCGCCGATGAGGCCCTGCTCCAGGGCGTACCGTCCGGCGATCTCCAGGCAGGCGGTCAGGGCGTCGCTCCACCCGGCCGTGACCGCGCGCCCCGCGGGTGAGCCGTCCCGCTCGCCCGCGGTGTCCGTGATCGTCTGCTTCAGGGCCCGGTAGAAGGCGAGTACGGCGTCCGGGGTCTCGCGCAGCACGTCGTCACGCACCACCAGCAGGTGGTTCGCCGGGACCGTCCCGTGCCGCTGAGCCCACGCCAGCCCGGCGTTCTCGGCGTCCGGGACGAGCGGGACCAGGCCGGCGCCCTGCCCGCCGATCGCCTTCGGGCCGAGCACCGCGGCACAGACGTCGTGGGAGCGCAGCAGGTCCGCGACCCGCTCGGCCCTGGACCGCTCCACGTACGGGGGGTTGACGTACTGGGCGACATGGACGTCCTCGGTGGTCACCCAGGTGATGTCGGAGGACTTGACCCCGTACTCCTCCCGTAGCCAGCCGCGCACCCACAGACCGGTGGTCTGGCCGTACGCACGGACGCCCACGCGGCGGCCGACGAGGTCCCCGGGGCCGAGCGCCGGGCCCTCGGGCAGCCGGGTCAGCGAACGGTGGTGGGTGCTGCCCACCAGCACCACCGGCAGCAGGGTCACCGGGATGCCGGCGTCCCGCGCCTGGAGGTAGGTGGCCATCGGCATCTCGCAGACGTCGTAGGCCAGTTCGCGGACCATCCGCGCGAAGGCCGGCGGCAGTGGGGACGACTCCAGGTACCGGCAGTCCACTCCGTCCACGGGGACGGTCCCGTCCTTCAGCGGCCGGGTGTGCGGGTAGCTGCCCAGCAGCACCTTCAGGGGTGTCGGCATGGGTGTCCCGCCCCTCCCGCTCACACGTCCTCGCCGTACTGGATACGGCGGTACGGGGTGCTCAGCACCTCGCGGGTGATGCGGACGTCGACGACGGTCGGCCGGGGGGAGCGCACGTACTCGGCGAGCGCGTCGCGCAGCTCCCGCGCGGTGCGGACCGTGGCCCCGCCACCGCCCAACGCCTGGGCCACCGCGCCCAGTTCGGGCGTGGAGATGGTCGCCAGCTCCGGGTCCAGGCCCTTCGCCTTCGCCTTGTGGTACTCGGCGCCGAGGCCCTGGTCGTTCATCACCACGACCAGCAGGGGGATGTCGTAGCGGCACGCCGTCTCGAACTCGGGCAGGTGCATGAGGAAGCTGGCGTCGCCCTCCACCACGAAGCCGGGCCTGTTGCCCTGCGCGACCAGCTGGCCCATGGCGATCAGCGGGGCCTGGCCGATGGCGCCGAACATGCCGTAGTTGGAGAGCACGTCACGGGACCGCTGGAAGAGCATCGTGCCGAAGTCGGTCTGGTGGCCGCTGCCCAGCACCAGCCCCATCTCGCCCGGGAGTTCGTGGTCGAGGATCCAGATGGCCTCGCGAGGGTCGAGCCGTCCGCTCTCGCGCACGTACTCCGGCTGCCGGAACCGGCCGGTCAGGTACTCATGGACCTGGTCGGTGTGGAAGCCCGTCAGGCGGACGGACCGCTCCTGGAGGACCCGGGTCAGCTCGCCGAGGGCGGTGACCGCGTCGGCCTGGAGATAGCAGTCCGCAACCTTGCCGTTGCCCATCACCAGGTGCGGGGCGGTGTCGATCTGGATGTACTTCGCCTCGGGATAGAGATAGCCGCTCTCGATGGTGTAGTGGTTCAGGCTGGCGCCCACCGCGATCACGCAGTCGGCCTCCTGGAGCAACTCCATCGACACCTTGTCGCCGAACAGGCCCGACAGTCCGACGTGGAAGTCGGTGCGGTCGCAGAGCCAGTTCTTCGCCTGGAGGGTGGTGGCCAGCAGGGCGCCGGTCCGCTCCTGGAGAGCGAGGATCTGCTCGCCGGAGTCCGCCTTGCGCGCGCCCCGCCCCGCGATGATCACCACGCGCTTGGCGTCCTGGATCAGGTCGCAGGCGGCCTGGACCCTGGACGGGTCGGGCAGCGGCCGGGTCTTCTCGATCAGGGCGGTGGACGGGACGTAGTCCTCGTCGTAGTCGTCCAGTTCGGCCACCTGGACGTCGAACGGGGCGCTGATCATGACCGGTTTGGACTTGGTCCGTGCCAGGTAGAAGGCCTGCCGCACGGCCTCCTGGGCGTTCTCGGGCCGGGTGACGTGGAGGAACTCGCACTCGATCGCGGCGGCGAAGCGCCGCTGGTCCAGGTACTGCGTGGCGCCCTCGTCGCCCAGCGGGGTCTCACCGCAGAAGGCGACCAGGGGAGTACCTGCCCGGCTCGCCACGATCATCGAGGTGGCCAGCTGCGAGACGCCGGGACCGCTGGTCGTGGTGACGACGCCGGGTCGCCCCGCGCCGCGGGCCCAGCCGTCCGCCATGCCGAGGCCCGAGCCCTCGTGCCGCACCTCGTACAGGCGCACCCCGCGGTCGGCGAGGGCGGCCATCCAGTGCATGTTGGCGTCGCCCATCATGCCGAAGACGTCGCTGGTGCCTTCCCGCACGAACGCCTCGGCCAGTGCTTCGTAGACCTTCACTTCTGGGACTCCTTCACGTTCGCCGCGGCCGTCGCCCGCGCCTTCAGGACACCGTCGAGCCGGGAGAAGACACGCAGCGCGTTGCCTCCGTAGACCGCCTGCCGATCGGCGTCGCTCAGGCTGTCGATGGAGTCGAGGGTGTATTTGGTGTCGTCGAACCGCCGCCCGGTCTCCGGGTCCACGCTGCGGACGGCGCCGATCATCTCCGAGGCGAACAGCACGTTCCGCGCGGGGATGACGTCCAGCAGCAGTTCCATGCCGCGCTTGTGGTACACGCAGGTGTCGAAGGAGACGTTGCGGAGGATCGACTCCTCCAGCGGCGGCCGGCCGCGGTCCAGCATCATTCCGCGGTAGCGGCCCCAGTGGTACGGGACGGCGCCGCCGCCGTGCGGCAGGATCAGCCTCAGCGTCGGGAAGTCCTTGAACAGGTCCGACTCGCACAGCTGCATGAACGCCGCGGTGTCACCGGCGAGGTAGTGGGCGCAGGTGCCCTGGAGTGCGGGGTTCCTCGACATCGCGACGTGGATCATCGCGGGGACGTCGAGCTCGACCATCTTTTCGTAGAGGGGGTAGTAGACCCGGTCCGTCAGCGGCGGGGCCTGGTAGTACCCGTCCGACGGGTCGGGGTTGAGCAGACAGCCGACGAAGCCCAACTCCTCGACGCAGCGCTCCAGTTCGGAGACGGAGTTGGCCACGGAGGCGGGCAGGGCGTCGCCCGGCGACTGCGGGAGCTGGCACACCCCCACGAACCGCCCGGGGAAGAGGCCGCACACCCGGGCGATCAGGTCGTTGCTGACCCGCGACCAGTCGAGGCTGGTCCGCTCGTCGCCGTAGTGGTGGGCCATCTTGCCCGCGCCCGGCGAGAAGATCGTCACGTCGGTGCCACGCTCGGTCTGCAGCTTCAGCTGGCCGTTCCCGATGGCGGTGGCGATCTCGTCGTCGGTGATGCGGAGTTCGGCCGGCGAGACCCGCGCGCCCGATTCCTCGAACGCCCGGATCTGCTTCTCCCGCCATCTGCCCAGCGCGGGGGGCGCCGTGGTGAAGTGGCCGTGGCAGTCGATGATCATGAGTTGCTCCGAGACTCGCGTGGGGGTGGTCACGTGGTGTACGGCCGTGCCGGCGGGCGTCGGTCAGCCGCGGCCGGTCAGCTCGCGGGCCTTGTCCAGGCCGGGGTGGGTGCGCACCGGCGCCGACATCAGGAACCGGTAGCCGTCGTCGATCACCTGCTTGACGTTGCCGGCCGTGACATGGGGGTGGCCCACGGCGACCCCGCGTTCGGCGCAGATGTCGAGGATCCGCCGCTTGCACTCCAGGACCCGTGGGTGCTCGTACTGGCGGGGAACGCCCAGTTCCTGGCTCATGTCGCCCTCGCCGATCAGGATCAGCCCGATCCCCGGCACCTGGTCGAGCATGTCCGGCAGGTTCCTGATGCCGAGCTGGTCCTCGATCATCAGGCCGACGAGGATCTCCCCGTCCGGGGCGAGCGGCCACACGTCGGCCCTGGCGTAGTACTCGATGTTCGAGATGCCCCAGAAGCGCGTCGCCGCGTGCGGGCCGTCGCCGCGCAGCCCGGCCGGCTCGTACAGCGGAGCGTCGGGCAATCGCGGGTAACGGCAGGCGGCGACGGCGTTATGGGCCTCCTCGACCGTGGCGATGTGCGGCCACACGATGCCGAACGCACCGAGGTCGAGTGCCTGCTTGGCATGCCACTGCGCCTTCTCCGCGCCGTTGGCGGGGATGCGCACCAGCGGGGTGACGGCCGGCGCGAGGCTGTCCGCCTCGAAGATCTGACGCCGGCTCAGCAGGTACTGGAAGCTGTCCCGGAGCGCGTTGACGTCCCAGGGCTTGTGCTCCATCTCGAACACCACCGCGTCGTACGCCGAGTTGCTCAGCTCGATCGCGGACGCCGGGTCGGCCGCGGAGAAGGTCGCGAAGACGTGCTGTCCCGCGTCCAGAGCGCCGATCACCTTGTTGAGCCTGGACGTTGTCATCGCCGACCTCCCTGGCCGAGTGCTTCACCGGACGTGTCCGCCGAGGGGTGCGGGGCCTGCGGCGGCCGCCCCTGACGCCGCCTGGACCGTCGGCCCGTCCACCACGCGCGCAGGCGGGCGAGCAGGCCGACCGGCGGCCGGGGCGCGGCCGTGCGTCCATCGGCGGTGGGCGCCGCGTGCGGTCCGGGGGCGGCCGGGGTGCGCGGTTCGGCGGACGTCGTCGTGAGTGACCCGACGGAGGCTGCGGCAGGCGGCTCGGTGGCGGCTGCCGTGAGTGGTTCGGAGGGCTCGGCGCACAGCAGGACCAGTTGGTCGGTGAACTCCTTCGTCATCCGGGAGACCACCATCCCCGCACCCGACTCGATCAGCTTGGCGAGCTTGCCGTTGAGCCGGATCTCGCCGTCGCAGAAGACGCGGGAGGTGCCGGGGACCTCTCCCTCCACGACCCGGAAGGTCGCGCCGGCACTGAAGCGGGTGGCTCCCTGCCCGTCCGCGCCGCGGGCGGTGAGACGGCCTTCACGTGCGGGTTCGTCCAGGTCCAGGGCGACCCGGGCGGCGAACTTGACCCGGATACCGCCGAACCTGATGGCCAGGGTCCCGTCGAAGGACCCGTCGTCGTGCGACGGTCCGAGTTCCGCGCCGCCGATGCAGGACACGACGGCCGAGGGGTCGGAGATGACCTCCCAGACACGGTGGGGCGGACTCGGTACGGCGATCTCTTCCGTGATCGATATCAAAACTGTGAACCTAACTCGGCGGCAGACATGACGTCATGGCGAGGAAAAGGGCACGACGGCTCGGCGGCATGACGGCTTGGCGGTTTGGGGAGCGGGTCCCCGGGCGTCGGACTCGGGAGCCCGATCGAGCGGCGCGCTCCGGTGGCGGGCGGTTCGGCCGGGTTACGCGGCGGACTTCCGCTCGGCGGAGAAGAGTCCCCAGAGGTCGTTGTAGAGCTCCGAGAACTCGGGGGACTTGACGAGCGAGCCGATCTGGCGGGGCCGTTCGAAGGGGACGGGGATGACACGGCGGATCGTGCCGGGTCCCTTCGACATCACGACGACCTCGTCGGCCAGGTAGATGGCCTCGTTGAGGTCGTGCGTGACGAAGACGAGGGTCCCGTTCTGCTCTCGCCAGATGTTGAGCAGTTCCTGCTGGAGCTCAAGCCGGGTGATGGCGTCCAGTGGCCCGAACGGTTCGTCCATCAGCACGATGGACGGGTTGTAGATCAGGGCACGGGCGATCGCGCAGCGCTTCTGCATACCGCCGGACAGCTCACGGGGGAAGTGGTCCTCGAAACCGTTTAGGCCGACCAGCTTGACCCAGCCGGCGACCCGCTCCTCGCGTTCCTCCTTGGGAACCTTGCGGAACTTCAGTGCCAGGCCGATGTTGCCCCTGACGCTCAGCCAGGGCAGCAGGTGGGAATGCTGCGTCACGTAGGCGGCATCGGAGTTGACGCCGGTGACCCGCTCGCCGGCGTAGTGGACCTCGCCCTGAGTGGGAGTGAGCAGTCCGGCGGCCAGGTTGAGGATGGTGCTCTTCCCGCACCCGCTGGGTCCGATCACGGCGACGACCTTGCCGCGGTCGACCGTGAACGACACGTCCTCGATCGCTGGTTGGTGGGTACCGGGGAACTGCAGGGTGACGTCCTGGAGACGGAGTGCCTCCGGACGGGAGGTGCGCTGACTGGTCGACATATCTGTCTCCTCGGCCTCCTCCGTGCGAAGAGACGGAGTGGGTGGGGCCGTGCGCTCGAACCTGGAGCGGCGGTCGTGTGTGACGGTGCGGTGGCCTGCTGGCGGTGGTGCCACTGATGCAGTCGAGGGAGCGCCGGGACCGGCTGAATCCCTCTGCCGGTATGACCTCGGTGACGCTGTCCGTCTCCGAGATTGTCCGACAAGCGGTAATGGGAACGTAACATCGCGGGCCGGTGACCACAAGAATCCTGCTGAAAAACATCTCTTTCTCATAGTCGACGAGCTGCCCTCCGGAAGATTGTTGGACAATGTCCGTGCGGGTATCGCCATGTCGGCTCTGCCGCAGGTGGCCCGAATCAGCTACTGCGCCGCGTCACGGGTCCCCGGCTGAGGGCTCCGGTATGGCTCCGGGCCTGGCCGCTTCGGGTGGTGACGGTGACATCCCGTGCTCGGCGCCGTCCGGCGGCCTGCGCGAGCAGCTCAAGGGGCTGCCGACTGCCGCGGACGACCCTCACCGACCGGTGCGCGGAACCGCGGCCCGGGTCGGTCGCCGGCGTGGCGGTGCCGGGTTGCCCGCCGGGCAGCCCACTCGACGGGGTTGACCCGACAGGGCTGTTCAGATGTTCCCGCGCCTGTTCCGTTCGGCGGTGGCCGTCGACATGGCCGAGCAGTCCGCCTGCGCGCGGGGCGTCGACGAACCCGGTGTACCGCCGGTCCGTGGGGTGCGGCTTGATACCGCTGCTGTTGTGTGAAGTCCGGGACGGCCACTCGCCCGACAAGAACGTCAATGCGCAGGTGACCGGCGTCGGGCACCTGAGCGGGGGGAAAACCTCAGGCAAGGGGCGTCGGTCACGTGGTGGTACGGGTCGACCTGTCGCTCGCACCTGGTCTGAGCAGACCTTCATCGGACCTGGTGACGTGCGGGACCGGCATCTCGCTGCACGAGAATTCCGGTGAGGTCAAGCGGCGATTGCTTTGGATCCTCGGCGTGCAGGTCGCGGACCGATGCCGGAAGTCCGAATCGGCTTCCGGTTGACGGATCTTCCCGAGTTGGGTGTGGGAACTCGCTGCCAGTCGTTGAGGTCGACAGGACGCAGGTCCTCGCTCAGGATGCTGTACGACTCGCGGCGTGACGTCGGTCTGTCGGCTGCAGGTGTCGTGCGGGTGAGGCTCTCGGTTAGGGCTCTACCTTTTGCCAGTCCGTCACAGGGCCAGGGTTTGTGTGGTCCACAGGGGTGACCCAAAAGGCTTTGCCCAGCTCAGCGCTGAACTGGGCGCCTGTCCGGCCGTCCCCCGAGGAGCGGCCGGTGAGGCGGCGGCCGATCCAGGGGAGGAGGTACTGGCGGGTGAAGCGGGCGTCTTCGACGCGGCGGGCGGTCCAGTTCGGGGGAGGGGTCGGCGGCATCGGGGTGCGCCACTCCGGGTCCTCCGCCTCGTAGCCCAGGGTCTGCCAGACCGCCTCGGCGACGCGGCGGTGGCCCTCATCCGTGAGGTGGAGGCGGTCGACGTCCCACGCGCGCGGGTCGGCGAGCGAGGGGGCGCCGTACAGGTCGACGACGAGGGCGCCGTGGCGGGCGGCGAGGTCGTCGACGCAGGCGAAGAGTTCCTCCATACGAGGGCGGAAGCGCTCCAGGACCGGGCCCTGGCGGCCGGGGCTGCGCATCAGGACCAGGTGCTTGCAGGCCGGGGTGAGGCGTTCGACGGCCTCCTCCAGCAGGGCGCGCACGCGGCCCATGTCGCACTTGGGGCGCAGGGTGTCGTTCAGGCCGCCGACCAGCGTGATCACATCGGGCTGCATGGCGGCCGCCGGGCCGACCTGCTCGTCGACGATCTGCGCGATCAGCTTGCCGCGCACGGCGAGGTTGGCGTACCGGAAGCCGGGCGTCCGGGCGGCCATCCGGCCGGCGAGGAGGTCCGCCCAGCCCCGGTAGGTGCCGTCCGGTAGCCGGTCCGACATGCCCTCGGTGAAGGAGTCGCCGATCGCGACCAGGCTGGTGTGCGTGGGATTCGTCTGCATGGCGACGAAGATGATATCCCGCGTCCATACCCGCCGGTAGGTCGGCCTCCACCAGCCTCCAGCGACGCCCACCCCGCCCTTCACCAAGCCCGCTCAGCCTCCAGCGGCTTCACCGAGTCCGCTCAGCCTCCAGCCGCGCCTGCCCGGTCTCCGTGGGCGTCCGCCCGGTCTCCGCCGGTACCCCGCTCAGCCTCCAGCCGTGTCCGACCGGCCTTCAGCCGCGCTTGTCCGGTCTCCGAGTGCGTCTGCCCGGTCTCCGCCGAGTCTGCTCAGCCTTCAGCCGTGTCCGACCGGCCTTCAGCCGCGCTTGTCCGGTCTCCGAGTGCGTCCGCCCGGTCTCCGCCGAGTCTGCTCAGCCTTCAGCCGTGTCCGACCGGCCTTCAGCCGCGCTCGTCCGGTCTCCGTGGGCGTGTCCGCCCGGCCTACGCCGGTACCCGCTCAGCCTCCAGCTGTGCCCGCCCTGACTTCCACTGGCATCTGCCC
>NZ_JBXVPZ010000028.1:0-44754 GCF_057961495.1 Streptomyces sp. P5F9
GGAGTCGGGGCGGGCGACATGTTGGGGTCCTGGGCCGCGGGCCCGGACGATGTGCCGGTCGCCCCGGGCGCCGTGCGGTGGGTCGTGGCGGGGCCGGAGGAACCTGCGGGAGTCTCCGTCTCCGCGGCGCCGTTCGCGGCGGACCCGGACGGTGATCCCTGCTCCGTACGGCCCTCCGCGGCCGGCCCGGACGACGGGCCCGGCTCCAAGTCGCCGTCACGCGTGGCGTGTTCGAGCGACGCGGTCGCCTCCTCGCGGTCCTCGGGCGAAGTGTTCACGTCCCCTCGGGTCTCTGACGGCGTGCCGGCGCCCTCTCGGGGCTCGGACGATGAGCGCACGTGCTCGCGGTCCTGGGGCGACGCGGCTGCGGCCTCACGTTCCCCGGACGACGTGTTCCCGTCCTTGTGTTCCTCCCACGACGTTCCCGTACCCCTGCCCTCTCCGGACGAGGTGGTCGCGGCCCCGCGGTCCTGTGAGGTCGCGTCCGTGGGCCCACGCTCCCCGGACGAGGTGCTCCCGTCGCCGCGGAGCTGGGATGGCGTACTCGCGTCCTTGCCGTCTCCGGAAGACGTGCCCGTGTCCCCGTGCTCTCCGGACGACGTACCCGTGGACCTGGTTTCGCCGGACGACGTGTTCGCGTCTGTCCGGTGCTCGGGCGACTGCACCGCGCTCCCGTGCTCCGCGGACGACGTGTTCGCGTCCCCGTGCTCCTGGGCGGAAGTCTCGGGCTTCTGGTGGGTGGCGTCGTCAGGTTTCGGTTCGGCGGTGGCCGGGGGCGTGGCACCCGGGGCGTGTTCGGTCGGCTCGTTGGTGCCGGACCGCGGCTGCCCGCTCCCGCCGCTCTCGTCCACGGTGTCCCCTCGTTCGAAGCATCCTCCGCGCCAGCCGGGCGGAGGGGTCTCGGGTCGATGGTATGCGGCGGTCGCGACGCGTTCCGCCCCGGCACCCCCCGCGTTTCCCCGGCCGTCGCGGGTGTGTGGGGCGGGATCGGGTCACTGTCAGTGGCGGGCCGTAAGGTCTGTGGGCATGGAGACCAGTGCGGAGGGCGTCGCGGGGACAGTCGGCGACGAGGGCGCGGCGGCGGAGCCGACCGCGGCGGTGACGGTGGAGACGGGGACGGTGGGCGTGGTCGAGCGCGTCGCCATAGCGCCGGCCTCTTTGTCGCCCTCGCGCGCCAGTGACTTCATGCAGTGCCCGTTGCTGTACCGGTTCCGGGTGATCGACCGGCTGCCGGAGAAGCCCAGCGAGGCGGCGACCAGGGGGACTCTGGTGCACTCGGTGCTGGAGCGGCTCTTCGACGCGCCGGCGGCCGAGCGCACGGCGCCGCGGGCCAAGTCGCTGATCCCGGGGCAGTGGGACCGGCTGCGGGAGTCCCGGCCGGAGGTCGTGGAGCTGTTCGCCGATGATCCCGAGGGGGAGCGGCTGGCGCGCTGGCTCGGGGAGGCGGAGCGGCTGGTCGAGCGGTGGTTCTCCCTTGAGGATCCGACGCGGCTGGAGCCCGCCGAGCGGGAGATGTTCGTCGAGGCCGAGCTGGATTCAGGGCTGAAGCTGCGCGGGATCATCGACCGGGTCGATGTGGCGCCCACGGGCGATGTGCGGATCGTCGACTACAAGACGGGCAAGGCGCCGCGGCCCGAGTATGCCGAGGGTGCGCTGTTCCAGATGAAGTTCTACGCCCTGGTGGTCTGGCGGCTGAAGCAGGTCGTCCCGCGCCGGCTCCAGCTGGTGTACCTGGGCAGCGGGGACGTGGTGACGTACGACCCCGTCATCGCCGACCTGGAGCGGGTGGAGCGCAAGCTGCTCGCCCTGTGGGAGGCGATCCGGCTGGCCACGGAGACGGGCGACTGGCGCCCACGCCCGACCAAGCTGTGCGGCTGGTGCGACCACCAGGAGGTGTGCCCGGAGTTCGGCGGCACTCCCCCGCCGTATCCGTTGCCGGTGCGGAGGGCCGACGGCGGTTCTGGCGGGCGGGTTGAGGCCGTGGGCGGTGTTTCCGCTGAAGGTGCCTCGGGTCCGGAGTCCTCGGGCGGTCTCTCCGCCAAGGGGGCATAAGCGCCGTACCAACCCTTCCTCCAAGGGTCCGTTCGGCGCTCCCGCCGCAAGCCCGGACACAGCACACCGCGTCCCCACACCCACTCCCGCCAAGACCCGACAGCCGCCCCCAAGGGCGGTCGAGTCGCCCGGCCGTGCGCAGGGCAGAATGGGCCCGGGCTAGCGAAGGAGATTCACGTGGCCATCCGCGTCCTACTGGTTGATGACCAGCCGCTGCTGCGAACCGGGTTCCGGATGATTCTGGAGGCGGAGCAGGATCTCGCGGTCGTCGGTGAGGCCGGTGACGGACTGCAGGCGCTCGACCAGGTGCGGGCTCTGCAGCCCGATGTGGTGCTGATGGACATCCGTATGCCGCGGATGGACGGGGTGGAGGCGACCCGGCAGATCACCGGTCCCGGGCGGGACGGTCCGGCGAAGGTGCTGGTGCTGACCACCTTCGATCTCGACGAGTACGTGGTGGAGGCGCTGCGGGCCGGAGCCAGTGGCTTCCTGCTCAAGGACGCGCCGGCCAATGAACTCGTGCAGGCGATCCGGGTGGTGGCCGCCGGTGAGGCCATGCTCGCGCCGAGCATCACGCGGCGGCTGCTCGACAAGTACGCCGGGCATCTGCCGTCCGGTGACGAGCCCGTCCCGGACGCCCTGCACACGTTGACCGAGCGTGAGGTCGAGGTGCTGAAGCTGGTGGCACGCGGGCTGTCGAACGCGGAGATCGCCGCCGACCTGTTCGTCAGCGAGACCACCGTCAAGACGCATGTGGGGCACGTCCTCACCAAGCTGGGCCTGCGCGACCGGGTCCAGGCCGCGGTGTACGCGTACGAGAGCGGGCTGGTGCGCCCCGGCGCGCAGTAGCCGTCACAGTCGCGGCAGGCAGCCGTGCATACGGAGAGGGCGCCCCTTCCTGACAGGGGCGCCCTCTCCGTATGTACGGGACCGGTCAGCAATCGGCGAGTTCCCAGAACCGGAACACCGCCGACAGGCCGGTGGCCAGTCCCGCCGTGTTCGGCGGTACTGGCCACCGGTCGAGCTTGTTCACCGTGCGGTCGGGGCTGCTAGTTGCCCACGCCTCGGCCCAGCTCCCAGAGCTGGAGGGTCGAGGAGGAGTTGAGGGCGTACGCGGTGCCCGTGACGTCGTCGCGGGCGGCGACGTACTGCTTGCCCTGCCACAGCGGGATCAGCGGGACGTCGGCGGCGACGATGTCCTGGATGGCCGTGAGGCTCTTGGACGCGGCGAGCCGGTCGGCCTCGCGACGCGACTCCGGGATCAGCGTGCTCCTGATCTTGGTGTTGGCGTACGGCGAGCCGAGGGTGTTGTCCTTGTCGAGGAAGGGCGCGAGGTAGTTGTCGGCGTCGGGGAAGTCGGGGAACCAGCCCATCCCGTAGACGTCGTACTTGCCCTTCTGCTCGGCCGGCCGGAACGTCGCCCAGGGGGTGCCCTTGATGCTGACGTCGAACAGGCCGCTGTCGTTGAGCTGCTTCTGCAGCTGGACGAACTCGTCCTTGGTCGCCGGGCCGTAGTGGTCCGTCGTGTAGTTGAGGGTCAGCTTCACCGGGGTGGTGATGTTGGCGGCCGCCATCATCGCCTTGGCCTTGGTGACGCTCGGGTCGCCGTACTTGTTGAAGAACGAGTTCGAGTGGCCCGTGATGGTCGCCGGGACCATGGAGTACAGCGGCTCGGCCTCGGTGCCGTAGACCTTGGAGACGAGTTCGCCGCGGTCGATGATCTGGGCCATCGCCTCGCGGACGGCCTTCGTCTTCACCGTCGGGGCGTCGGTGTTGAAGCCCAGGTAGCGGATTTCGAGGCCGGGCATCTCGACGAGGTCGACGTCGCCGTCCGTGTCGTCGCTGAGCTTCTGGATCTGCTCCGGCGACATGGTGCGCGTCATGACGTCGATGTCGCCCTTGCTGATCGCACTGCCCATGGCGTCGGCGTCGTCGAAGGAACGCATCTCGACCTTGCTGTTGTTCACCTTCAGAGCACCCTTGTAATTGGGGTTCTTGGTGAACGTGGCCGTGGTGATCGCGTCGCCCTTCGTGGACACCGAGAGCGTGTACGGGCCGGAGCCGTCGATGTCGAAGCCGTCGCGCAGCTTGTCCTTCTGGTAGTCGTCCGGATTCACGATGCCGGCGACGGGAGTGGACAGCTTGTACGGGAACGTGGCGTCGGCCGTCTTCAGGTGGAAGATGACCTCGCGGTCGCCCTGGGTCTCGATGGTGTCGACGGTCGACAAGAGGGCGAACACGCCGCTGTCGGCCTTGATGCGCATCGCGCGGTCGATGGAGTACTTCACATCTTCCGCGGTGATC
This sequence comes from Streptomyces sp. P5F9, assembly GCF_057961495.1. Taxonomy (NCBI): domain Bacteria; kingdom Bacillati; phylum Actinomycetota; class Actinomycetes; order Kitasatosporales; family Streptomycetaceae; genus Streptomyces; species Streptomyces sp. P5F9. The sequence continues at coordinate 4,357 of NZ_JBXVPZ010000028.1, forward strand.
TTGTCGCCGTTGGCGAACTTCAGACCCTCGCGCAGCGTGCAGGCGTAGCGCTCGTTGCCGGTGTCGGTGAAGCCGCACTTCTCGGCGGCCTCGGGCACCGGGTCGCCCTCGCCCTTGGGCTGGATCATGAGGGTCTGCACGGTCTGGCGCAGGATGTTCCAGGTGCCGACGTCGTAGGCGTAGGCGGGGTCGAGCGGCGCCGGAGCGTCCTTCGTCGCCTCGAACCGGTCCGTGGTGCCGACGATGATCGCATCGTCACTGGAACTCCCGCTGCCGGAGCCGCCACACGCGGCGAGCACCGGCGCGAGCAGGCCGACGACGGCCGGCAGCACCAAAGTCTTGCGGTTCATGCGGGAGTTTCTCCAGAGCTGTTCGAGTCCGTGTACCCGACATACATGGGGTGGTGATGTCGATCACGGGGGTAAGGGCGATGTTCTCGCGTTGAGATTAGTCCGGACCCGCACGGGGGTTCACGGTCACCGTAGTTGAGTTCCCATCACGCAGCGGAACCGGCTGCGGACAGACCGAAAACCCGCCGAGGGAAGGATTAGTGCAGGGTTTCACCAATCGGGACACAAGGGTGCGTGATCGGCCTCAGAAATGGGGTGAACAGCACACGGCGACGACGATGTCGACCCTCCGGCGCGTGGGGAACCTCACACGCGTCAACTCGGTTGGAGAGCAACGGAATTCGACCGGTCGGCCGAGTTCGAATTCTTTTCCCCATTGGCCCCATTGGACTTTGCACGCTCGGTGAACAGCTGGCGCATTTCCGTCATCAGTCGGCCATCAGTCCGTGCAGAAATGCCAGGTCGACGACTTCCAGCGAGGTCACGACGGTGCGCCGGGCGGCCGGGGCGATGGGCGCCACGGACGGCACGGCCACCACCAGGCAGCCCGCCGCCTCCGCCGCCGCGACACCGGTCGCGGTGTCCTCCACGACCGCACAGCGGGCCGGGTCCACGCCGAGTCCGGCGGCGGCGAGCAGATACGGGTCGGGGTACGGCTTGGTGCGCGTGACCTCGTCGCCGGCGACCGTCAGCGCGAAGTGCTGGGGGCCGAGCGCGGTCAGGACGCGGTCGATGATGCGCCGGTGCGAGGCGGAGACCAGGGCCGTCGGGATCTCGTACTCCGCCAGCTCGGCCAGGAGTCTGGCGGCGCCCGGCATCAGCGGCAGGCTCCGCCCGATGCGGTCCTCGAAGCCCGCGTTGAGCAGGACGGACAGCTCGGTGAGGGTGATGTCGGCGCCGGTGGCCTCGATCAGGAAGCCGGCGCTGCGGGTCATGGGGCCGCCGACCACGACATGACGCCAGGAGTCGTCGAGGGTGTGTCCGAGGGCGGCGAACACCTCGACCTCTACGTCCCACCAGAAGCCCTCGGTGTCCACCAGGGTTCCGTCCATGTCGAGCAGTACGGCCTGGAGTGCTGAGCCTTCGGCCGTACGGGTTCCGAGCGCGGGGACCGTGCTGGTCATCCTGGCGCACCTCCTTGAGGGGCGATCAGGCCGGCCACCCCTGATACACACAAGGGCGACCGGCCTGCGGTGGACCGACCAGTGTACGACTTATCCGATCAACGTGCGTTGAAGTATTTCGCCTCGGGGTGGTGGATGACGATCGCGTCCGTGGACTGCTCCGGGTGCAGCTGGAACTCCTCCGAGAGGTGGACGCCGATGCGCTCCGGCTCCAACAGGGCGGCGATCTTCGCGCGGTCCTCCAGTTCGGGGCAGGCGCCGTAGCCGAGGGAGAAGCGGGCGCCCCGGTACTTGAGGGCGAACATGTCCTCGACGTCGGTGGGGTCCTCGCCGGCGAAGCCGAGTTCGGAGCGCACGCGCGCGTGCCAGTACTCGGCGAGCGCCTCGGCCAACTGGACGGACAGGCCGTGCAGTTCGAGGTAGTCGCGGTAGGAGTTCGCCTCGAAGAGCTTCGCGGTCTCCTCGCCGATGCGGTTGCCCATGGTGACGATCTGGAAGCCGACGACGTCGGTCTCGCCGGACTCCTCCGGCCGGAAGAAGTCGGCCAGGCAGAGGCGGCGGCCGCGGCGCTGGCGCGGGAAGGTGAAGCGGGTCCGCTCGTTGCCCTCGTCGTCCAGGATGATCAGGTCGTCGTCCTTGGACACACAGGGGAAGTAGCCGTAGACGACGGCCGCTTCGAGGAGGTTCTCGGTCTGGAGCTTGTCCAGGAGGCCGCGCAGGCGGGGGCGGCCCTCGGTCTCCACCAGTTCCTCGTACGTCGGTCCGTCGCCCGTACGCGCCTGCTTGAGGCCCCACTGGCCCTTGAAGAGGGCGCCCTCGTCCAGCCAGGACGCGTACTCCTTGAGCTGGATGCCCTTGATGACCCGGGTGCCGCGGAACGGCGCCTGGGGGATCGGGTTGTCGACGGCGACGTCGGAGCGGACGTGACCCTCCTCGGGGCGCTCCTCGACCTCCACGGCCGCGCTCGCCCGGACCCGGCGCTGCTTGAGCTCGGGCAGCTTCGCGCCGGGCACGCCCCGCTTGACGCCGATCAGGGCGTCCATCAGGCGCAGTCCCTCGAACGCGTCGCGGGCGTAACGGACTTCGCCCTCGTAGATCTCGTGCAGGTCCTGCTCGACGTACGCCCTCGTCAGCGCGGCACCGCCCAGGATGACCGGGTAGTCGGCGGCCATCTTGCGCTGGTTGAGCTCCTGGAGGTTCTCCTTCATGATCACCGTGGACTTGACCAGGAGGCCCGACATGCCGATGACGTCGGCGCGGTGTTCCTCGGCGGCTTCCAGGATCGCGGAGACCGGCTGCTTGATGCCGAGGTTGACGACGTTGTAGCCGTTGTTGGACAGGATGATGTCGACGAGGTTCTTGCCGATGTCGTGGACGTCGCCGCGCACCGTGGCGAGCACGATGGTGCCCTTGCCCTCGGCGTCCGACTTCTCCATGTGCGGTTCGAGATAAGCGACCGCGGTCTTCATGACCTCGGCGGACTGGAGCACGAACGGCAGCTGCATCTGGCCGGAGCCGAACAGCTCGCCGACGACCTTCATGCCGTCCAGGAGCGTCTCGTTGACGATGTCGAGGGCGGGGCGGGTCTGCAACGCCTCGGCGAGGTCGGCCTCCAGGCCGTTCTTCTCGCCGTCGATGATGCGGCGCTTGAGCCGCTCGTCCAGCGGGAGGGCTGCCAACTCCTCGGCCCTGCCTGCCTTCAGGGACTTGGTGGTGGCGCCCTCGAAGAGGGCCATCAGCTTCTGCAGCGGGTCGTAGCCCTCGGCGCGGCGGTCGTAGATGAGGTCGAGGGCCGTCTGCACCTCCTCCTCGGTGAAGCGGGCGATCGGGAGGATCTTCGAGGCGTGCACGATCGCCGAGTCGAGGCCCGCCTTGACGCACTCGTCGAGGAAGACCGAGTTGAGCAGCATGCGGGCGGCCGGGTTGAGGCCGAAGGAGATGTTCGAGAGGCCCAGCGTGGTCTGGACGTCGGGGTGGGCGGCCTTGAGGCGGCGGATCGCCTCGATGGTGGCGATGCCGTCGCCGCGGGACTCCTCCTGGCCGGTGCAGATGGTGAAGGTCAGGGTGTCGATGAGGATGTCCGACTCGTGGATGCCCCAGTTCGTCGTGAGGTCCTCGATCAGCCGCTCGGCGATGGCGACCTTGTGCTCCGGGGTGCGGGCCTGGCCCTGCTCGTCGATGGTCAGCGCGATGAGGGCGGCGCCGTGCTCCTGGGCGAGCTGGGTGACCTTCGCGAAGCGGGACTCGGGGCCGTCGCCGTCCTCGTAGTTGACGGAGTTGATGACCGCGCGGCCGCCGAGCTTCTCCAACCCGGCCCGGATGACCGGGACTTCGGTGGAGTCGAGGACGATCGGCAGGGTGGAGGCGGTGGCGAAGCGGCCGGCCAGTTCCTCCATGTCGGCGACGCCGTCGCGGCCGACGTAGTCCACGCAGAGGTCAAGCATGTGGGCGCCCTCGCGGATCTGGTCGCGGGCCATCTCCACGCAGTCGTCCCAGCGGCCGTCCAGCATGGCCTCGCGGAACTTCTTCGAGCCGTTGGCGTTGGTGCGCTCGCCGATCGCCAGGTAGGCGGTGTCCTGGCGGAACGGAACCGTCTGGTAAAGGGAGGCGGCGCCGGGCTCGGGCTGGGGGTGGCGCTCGGTGGGGGCGGTCTCGCGGACGCGCTCGACGAGCTGGCGCAGGTGCTCGGGGGTCGTACCGCAGCAGCCGCCGACCAGGTTCAGGCCGTAGTCGTGGACGAAGTGCTCCTGCGCCTCCGCCAGGCCCTCGGGGTCGAGCGGGAAGTGGGCGCCGTCCTTGGTGAGGATGGGCAGGCCCGCGTTCGGCATGCAGAGCAGCGGGGTGCGGGAGTGGCGGGCGAGATAGCGCAGGTGCTCGCTCATCTCGGCCGGGCCCGTCGAGCAGTTCAGGCCGATCATGTCGATGCCGAGGGGTTCGAGCGCGGTGAGCGCGGCGCCGATCTCGGAGCCCAGGAGCATGGTGCCGGTGGTCTCGAAGGCCATCGAGACGAGCAGCGGTACGTCGACGCCGGTCGCCTCCATGGCGCGGCGGGCGCCCAGGATCGACGACTTGGTCTGGAGGAGGTCCTGGGTGGTCTCCACGATCAGGGCGTCGGCCCCGCCGGCGAGCAGGCCCTCGGCGTTGGCCTGGAAGCCGTCGCGGAGCGTGCCGTAGGCGATGTGGCCGAGGGTGGGCAGCTTGGTGCCGGGGCCGATCGAGCCGAGGACCCAGCGCTGGCGGCCGTCGCGGGCGGTGAAGTCGTCGGCGGTCTCGCGGGCGATGCGGGCGCCGGCCTCGGAGAGTTCGTGGACGCGCTCGGGGATGTCGTACTCGGCCATGGCGGAGTGGTTCGCGCCGAAGGTGTTCGTCTCGACGCAGTCCACGCCGACGCCGAAGTACTCCTCGTGGACCGAGCGGACGATGTCCGGGCGGGTGATGTTCAGGATCTCGTTGCAGCCTTCGAGGTTCTCGAAGTCCTCAAGGGTGGGGTCCTGTGCCTGGAGCATGGTGCCCATGGCTCCGTCGGCGACCACCACGCGGGTGGCGAGTGCCTCTCGGAGCGCGGACACACGGGTCCGGCTGTCGGCAGAAGGGGTCAGTGGCGACGAGGCCATGAAGGGGCTCCCTGGAGTGCGACGGCTGTCGGCTTTGCGGCTTCCCTGGGAACCTCTCACGGAACTCCCCCGGGAGCATGCACGCCGCCAGGGTAACGGGGTCGGGCCGGGAGATGCTCGATGCGTCCATGGGGCGGACCGGGTCGGCGGGGAGGCGGACCGGGGTGAACGGGACGCGGACCGGGGTGACGTGCGGGTCAACGCCGTCTAGGTTCTCGCGACGAGTGACGCAACAGGAGACGCAACAGGAGACGTGACCGGAATCGGCCGACCATTAGCGGGAGGTCGGCATGGACCGGTAGTGTTCGACATTGCCGAACGGCGGCAGCGACGTCGCGCGTCGACGGTCGAACGGGACGGAGGCAGTACGGCGATGGCACGGAACATCCAGTCGCTCGAACGGGCGGCCGCGATGCTGCGCCTGCTCGCGGGCGGCGAGCGACGGCTCGGCCTCTCGGACATCGCCTCGTCGCTCGGTCTCGCCAAGGGCACGGCGCACGGCATCCTGCGCACCCTCCAGCAGGAGGGCTTCGTCGAGCAGGACGACGTCTCCGGGCGCTATCAGCTCGGCGCCGAACTGCTGCGCCTGGGCACCACCTACCTCGACGTCCACGAACTGCGGGCACGTGCTCTGGTCTGGACGGACGACCTGGCCCGCTCCAGCGGCGAAAGCGTGCACCTGGGGGTGCTGCATCAGCACGGCGTCCTGATCGTGCACCACGTCTTCCGCCCCGACGACAGCCGGCAGGTCCTGGAGATCGGCGCCATGCAGCCGCTGCACTCCACGGCCCTGGGCAAGGTTCTGTCGGCCTACGACCCGGTCGCGCACAGCGAGGTCCTGGAGGCCGACCGCAAGCCCTTCACCGAGCGCACGGTGTCCGAGCTGGCCGACTTCGAGCACGTTCTGGACGTCACGCGCGCGCGTGGGTACGCGGCCGACGTCGAGGAGACCTGGGAGGGCGTCGCGTCCATCGCCGCGCCCATCCACGACCGGCGGCGCATGCCGGTCGGCGCGGTCGGCATCACGGGCGCGGTGGAGCGGCTGTGCCGGCCCGACGAGGACGGCGCGCTGCGCCCCGAGCTGATCGCCGCGGTACGGGACTGCGCCCGCGCGGTGTCGCGGGATCTGGGCGCCGGGCGGTTCTGACCAGCCCGGATTCATCCTCGATTCACAGCGAAAAAGAACCGGAACGTCATGAGGACGTTCCGGTTTCAGTCGTACTCTGGACGACAAAGTCGGCCAAAACGCCAAATCACCACACACGGTGTCCACTTGATAGCCGTCCGCATCGATCGCGCGATCGATAGCCCACAGCAATCAATAACGATCGTGTTTTCGATAACAGCACTCTTGACGCGCCCGTAACGCCGGAGCAAGACTCCCGTCCATCGGTCGGCATTGTCGAACACCTACCGGCAATACGCGCTAGAGTGTGGCAACGCCAAAGGCCGGCATCGCTCTCACCCCCGAGGGCGCACGAACCCCCGGCGGGACCCGGGGTTCGGCTTCCCTGGACGAAGGACAAAGGAGTCGCGGGTGTCCAGCTCCGACATCTTCATCGGCGAGACCATAGGTACCGCCGTACTCATCCTGCTCGGCGGCGGCGTCTGCGCCGCCGTCACGCTGAAGGCCTCCAAGGCCCGTAACGCCGGCTGGCTGGCCATCGCCTTCGGGTGGGGTTTCGCCGTCATGACGGCCGTGTACATCTCGGCACCGCTCTCCGGTGCCCACCTCAACCCGGCCGTGACGCTCGCACTCGCGATCAAGGACGGTGGCTGGGACAACGTCCCGATCTACTGGGCCGGGCAGCTGCTCGGCGCCATGATCGGCGCGACTCTGGTCTGGGTGGCCTACTACGGCCAGTTCCAGGCCCACCTCACGGACAAGGAGATCGTCGGCGAGCCGGCGGCCAAGTCCGTGGAGGCCCAGGAGAAGGGCGCCGGACCTGTCCTGGGCATCTTCTCCACCGGTCCTGAGGTCCGCAACGTGGTGCAGAACCTCGCCACGGAGATCATCGGCACCGTCGTCCTGATCCTCGCCATCCTGACGCAGGGTCTGAACGACAAGGGCAACGGCCTCGGCACCCTGGGCGCCCTGATCACCGCGTTCGTGGTCGTCTCCATCGGTCTGTCGCTCGGCGGCCCGACCGGTTACGCCATCAACCCGGCCCGTGACCTGGGCCCGCGCATCGTGCACGCGCTCCTGCCGCTGCCGAACAAGGGCGGCTCCGACTGGAGCTACGCCTGGATCCCGGTCGTCGGTCCGCTGATCGGCGGCGCGATCGCTGCGGGTATCTACAACCTCGCCTTTGCTTAGAACCGGATGAGAACCGGAACTCCGAGCACTGAAGCAGCAGTAGAACCAGTCCTCATGACCACGGAACCCCTCAGGAGCACACAGTGACCGACGCGCACACCGCCGGCCCGTTCATCGCGGCCATCGACCAGGGCACGACCTCCAGCCGCTGCATCGTCTTCGACCGGGACGGCCGTATCGTCTCCGTCGACCAGAAGGAGCACGAGCAGATCTTCCCGAAGCCGGGCTGGGTCGAGCACAACGCCACCGAGATCTGGACCAACGTCCAGGAGGTCGTCGCCTCCGCCATCGAGAAGGCCGGCATCACCCGCGACGACATCAAGGCCATCGGCATCACCAACCAGCGCGAGACGACTCTCCTCTGGGACAAGAACACCGGTGAGCCCGTCCACAACGCCATCGTCTGGCAGGACACCCGCACCGACGCGCTCTGCAAGGAGCTGGGGCGCAACGTCGGCCAGGACCGCTTCCGCCGCGAGACGGGCCTCCCGCTCGCCTCGTACTTCGCCGGACCCAAGGCCCGCTGGCTGCTGGACAACGTCGAGGGCCTGCGCGAGCGCGCCGAGGCGGGCGACATCCTCTTCGGCACCATGGACAGCTGGGTCATCTGGAACCTGACGGGCGGTGTGAACGGCGGCAAGCACTACACCGACGTCACCAACGCCTCCCGCACCATGCTGATGAACCTGCACACCCTGGCGTGGGACGAGAAGATCGCCGAGTCCATCGGCGTCCCGATGAACATGCTCCCGGAGATCCGCTCCTCCGCCGAGGTCTACGGCGAGGTCACCGGCGGCCGTCTCGGCGAGCTGCTCGGCGGCATCCCGGTCGCCTCCGCGCTCGGCGACCAGCAGGCGGCCCTGTTCGGCCAGACCTGTTTCGCCGAGGGCGAGGCCAAGTCCACGTACGGCACCGGCACCTTCATGCTGATGAACACCGGCGAGAAGATCATCAACTCCTACTCGGGCCTGCTGACCACGGTCGGCTACCGGATCGGCGACGAAGCGCCGGTCTACGCCCTGGAGGGCTCGATCGCCGTCACCGGTTCGCTGGTGCAGTGGATGCGCGACCAGATGGGCCTGATCTCCACCGCCGCCGAGATCGAGACGCTCGCGCTCTCGGTCGAGGACAACGGCGGCGCCTACTTCGTACCGGCCTTCTCCGGTCTGTTCGCCCCGTACTGGCGCTCCGACGCCCGCGGTGTGATCGCCGGTCTGACCCGGTACGTCACCAAGGCGCACCTCGCGCGTGCCGTCCTGGAGGCCACCGCCTGGCAGACCCGTGAGATCACGGACGCCATGACGAAGGACTCCGGTGTCGAGCTCGCCGCGCTCAAGGTCGACGGCGGCATGACCTCCAACAACCTGCTGATGCAGACGCTCTCGGACTTCGTGGACGCCCCCGTGGTGCGCCCGATGGTCGCCGAGACCACCTGCCTCGGCGCCGCCTACGCCGCCGGCCTGGCCGTCGGCTTCTGGACCAGCACCGACGACCTGCGTGCCAACTGGCGCCGGGCCGCCGAGTGGACCCCCAACATGGCCGCGGAGAAGCGCGACCGTGAGTACAAGAGCTGGCTCAAGGCCGTGGAGCGGACCATGGGCTGGCTCGACGACGAGGAGTAAGAACCCCACATGACCAGTCAGTCCACCCTGCAGTCCGTGCCTGCCCTCGGTACGCACCCGGCCTCCGGCTCGAACCCGAGCCGGGCCGAGACCCGGGAGCAGCTCTCCAAGGCGACGTACGACCTCCTCGTCATCGGCGGCGGCATCCTGGGCATCTCCACCGCCTGGCATGCCGCGCAGTCCGGGCTGCGGGTGGCCCTGGTCGACGCCGGCGACTTCGCCGGCGCCACCTCTTCCGCCTCCTCCAAGCTCCTCCACGGCGGTCTGCGCTACCTGCAGACCGGCGCGGTGAAGCTGGTGGCGGAGAACCACTTCGAGCGCCGCGCGGTCTCCCGCCAGGTGGCCCCCCACCTGGCGAACCCGCTCACGTTCTACCTCCCCGTGTACAAGGGCGGTCCGCACGGTGCGGCGAAGCTCGGGGCGGGCGTCTTCGCCTACTCCGCGCTCTCCGCGTTCGGCGACGGCGTCGGCCACCTCCTGTCCCCCGCCAAGGCGGCGCAGGACGTGCCGGAGCTGCGCACCCAGAACCTCAAGGCCGTCGCCGTGTACGGAGACGACCAGATGAACGACGCCCGCATGGCGCTGATGACGGTCCGCGCGGCCGTCGAGGCGGGCGCGGTCGTCCTCAACCACGCCGAGGTCACGGGCCTGCGCTTCACCCAGGGCCGGGTGACCGGAGCGGAGCTGCGCGACACCACCTCCGGCGACGAGTTCGGCGTGAGCGCCCGCCTGGTGCTCAACGCGACCGGCCCGTGGGTCGACCACCTGCGCAAGATGGAGGACCCGAACTCGGCCCCGTCCATCCGCCTGTCCAAGGGCGCGCACCTGGTCCTGAAGCGGACGGCTCCGTGGAAGGCCGCACTCGCGACCCCCATCGACAAGTACCGCATCACCTTCGCCCTCCCCTGGGAGGACATGCTCCTGCTCGGCACGACCGACGAGGAGTACGACGGCGACCCGGCGGACGTCTCGGTCACCGAGAAGGACATATCCCAGATCCTGGACGAGGCCGCGTTCTCGGTCCGCGACCAGCAGCTCTCCCGTGACCTGATCACGTACTCCTTCGCCGGTCTCCGCGTGCTGCCGGGCGGCCCGGGCAGCACGGCCAAGGCCAAGCGCGAGACGGTGGTGACCGAGGGCAAGGGCGGCATGCTGTCCGTCGCGGGCGGCAAGTGGACGACGTTCCGGCACATCGGCCGTACGGTCATGCAGAAGCTGGAGGCTCTCCCGGGCCGCCCGCTCGGCGAGGACTTCGAGCCGATCTCCTCCCTCCCGAAGAAGCTCCCGCTCCCGGGCGTCGCCAACCCGCGCGCGGTCGCCCACCGCCTCCTGGTCGACAACCCGGCGCCGGGCCCGCGCATGGCGGCCGACACGGCGAAGCACCTGGCCACGCACTACGGCTCGTTGGCCTTCGACATCGCCCGACTCGCCAACGAGAACCCCGAGTTGGGCCAGCGCGTGCACCCCGACGCCCCCGAGATCTGGGCCCAGGTCGTCTACGCCCGCGACCACGAGTGGGCCGAGACCCAGGACGACGTCCTCCGCCGCCGCACCACCCTGACGATCCGCGGCCTGGCCACGGACGAGATCCGCGCGAAGGTCCAGGACCTGCTCGACAAGAAGTAGGCGGTACGGCTAACACGCCGGTCGCTACGGCTGCTTCTGCCACAGCGTGAAAGGGGCGGTTCCTCATCGAGGGAGCCGCCCCTTCGGCGTGCCCGGTTGTCAGTGCCGGGTGCTTACATGGGCCTATGAACAACGATCAAGCCTCCGCCGATGAACTCGCCGCGCTGCGGGCGGCGTTCGGCGTGGACGACGGCGGGGAGTCGGCGCTCGGCTGGGACGCGGTGCGCGCGTTCGAGGCGGAGCACGGGGTGGTGCTGCCGGAGCCGTACCGGACGTTCGTGGCGGAGATGTCCGACGGGTCGTTCCAAGGGCCGCCGGAGTACGGGCTGGTGGGGCTGGCCGAGTTGCCGGACGACTGGGGCGACGGCGAGGAGGACCGGGACCTGGGCAAGCCGTTCCCGCTCGCCGTGGGGTGGTTGTGGGAGGAGGACGACGGGCCCTACGAGGACCCCGACGCGGTCGTCGGGCAGGTCCTCAACCACGGCTCGGTCGTGCTCGGGACCGACGGCTGCGCGATGAACTGGCACCTGGTCGTCACCGGCCCCCAGCGGGGGCACATCTGGCACGTCACCGACGTGGGCGCCATGCCGTTCGGCGCGGAGTTCGGGTTCACGACCTCCGCGCCGGGGTTCGCCGGCTGGGTGTCTCACTGGGCCGCAGGCAAGGAGTGGTTCGACGCGGAATGACGAGGCTCAGCAGAGTGACGCCTCTCAGACAAGCGCCCTGATGTGGTCCGGTGACGCCAACTCCTCCCGCCGCACGATCAGTTCACGGCCCAGCAGCAACGCCCGCCTCGACGCCGGAACCGGATCCGGCAGCGTCGTCAGGTCGGTCAGGTGGGCGAAGCCGATGATGCGGCGGACGATCTCCGTGCCCGCGTAGCCGACGGAGTCGGTCCAGACGCGGGAGAGGAAGCGGTCGAGGTAGGTGTCGTCGAAGAAGGTGTCGACGCGCGTTGGCCACAGGCGGCGGAACTCGGTCTCGAACGCCGCCCAGGAGAGGCGGAGTTGGTCGGCGTGGTCGGACAACGTGCCCAGCTCGCGGGCCCGTTGCTCCGACACCAGCACGTTGGCCCAGTACAGGCCGAGGTCGTAGCCGATCGGGCCGACGAAGGAGAACTCGGGGTCGAAGACCCGTACTACCGGGGCGCCTTCGCGCTCGCCGACCATGACGCTGCCGGTGTGCAGGTCGCCGTGGAGCAGGGCCTGCGCGCTGGTCATGAAGGTGTACCGGAGATCGGCGACCTCCGTGCGCAGATGGGCATCCGCGCGGAAGGAAGCGGCCAGGTCCGTCAACTCCGGGAGCCAGTGGTTGTGTTCGTGCTCGATGTACGGCTCGGAGAGGACCACGTCCTCGGTGATCTTGCACAGCTCGGGGCTCACCGAGGTCGCGATCAGCGCCTTGCGGTCGGCGGAGGACATGCCGAAGTCGCTGGTCGCGAAGGCGAGTTGGGCCACGAACTCGCCGATCCGGGCCGAGGTGTCCGGGCCGTAGGACGCGCCCTCGTTGAGGACCGTGCGGAGGACCTCCAAGTCGGACATGTCCTCCATGACGAGGGCGTAGTTGTCGGCGTCGTAGCCGTGGATCGCCGGGATCTTGTCGGGGGCGACCCGCGCAACCTGCTCGTACGCCCGCGCCTCGGCGTCGGCACGCTCGGGGCTCATCGGCCAGGAGGGACCGGCGACCCGCACCCAGGGCAGCGCCTGCTTGACGGCGAGGCTGTGACTGCCGTCGGCGTTCGACGCGAGGAACACCCGGTTCATGTTGCCGTCCGACACCTCACGGACGTGGATGTCGGTCACGTCCGCCCAGTGGCCGCGCTCGTGCAGGTAGGCCGGGATGTCCTCGGTCTCCAGGATGCGGTAGCCCATCGTACGAACTCCTCGAACTTCCTTATGCGGTGCGGCGCTTGGACAGGGTGAAGCTGAAGACCAGGGCGAGGATGAGGACCGCGCCCTCGACTACGTCCTGCGTGTAGTAAGGCAGACCCTTGATGGTCAGGCCGGTGGTGATGATGCCGATCAACACCGCTCCGAGGGCCGTGCCCCAGACGTTCGGGCGGCCACGGCCCAACACCGACGTGCCGACCAGGGCGACGGCGACCGCCTCCAGCAGCTGCGAAGTTCCGGCGGACACGTCACCCTGGCCGATGCGGGACGCCAGGATCAGGCCGCCGATCGAGGCGAGGACGCCGGAGAGGACGTAGGCGAGGGCCCGGTACGCGCCGACGCGGATGCCCGCCAGGCGGGAGGCCTCGGGGTTGGCGCCGATCGCGTACAGGATGCGGCCCCAGCGGGTGCGGGCCAGGAAGACCCATGCCACGACGGTCAGCGCGCCGAAGATCAGCACGGAGATCGGGATACCGAGGAGGGTGCCGCGGTCGATGCGCAGGAAGCCGTCGGTGAACTTGCCGGGGGCCGTGCTGCCGTCGGACTCGGTCATGCCGGCGGAGATGGACTGGCCGTCGACCAGGATGAGTTTGGTGCCCTGGATGACGAACATGGTGCCGAGGGTGGCCAGCATGTCCGGGATCTTCATCACGACGATGAGCAGGGCGTTCAGGAGTCCGGCGAGCGCGCCCGCCGCGATCACGGCGAGGATCGCGACCGTGCCGACCTGGTTGTACGTCACCATCGTCTTCGCGGCGACGGTGACCCCGAGCCCGGCGACCGCGCCGACGGACATGTCCATCCCGCCGACGGCCATGGTGAGGGTGACGCCGAGACCGAGGATCGCGGCGACGGAGACGTACCGGAGGGTGTCGAGCATCGTCGCCGACTCCCGGAAGGAGCCCTCGCTCAGCGCGAAGTACAGGAAGAGCGCGACCGTGACGAAGATGAACCCGTACTTGATGACGGCGTTCTGGACGAGCACGGCGGTGGAGACGGCGGGCGGGGCCAGTGCCTTCGGTGCGGCCTCGGAGCTCTGGGTGGTGGTCATCGGGTGCTTCCTGAAGGGGCCGGCATCACACGGACGCCGAGATGGTCTGGATCACGCGGTCGCGTTCCGCGTCTTCGCCGTACGCGTCGAGGTGGACCTCGCCGGCCGCCAGTACGACGACCCGGTCGGCGATCTCCAGGACCTCGTCCACGTCGGCCGAGAGGACGAGGACTGCGGCGCCCTCGGCGGCCAGCGAGCGGGCCCGGCGGCCGATGTCTCGGCGGGCGCCGATGTCCACGCCTCGGAACGGCTCGTCCAGGATGAGGACGCGGGGTGTCTCAGCCAGCCAGCGGCCGACGACGACCTTCTGCTGGTTGCCGCCGGAGAGCTCCTCCACCGTGCTGTGTTCGTCGCGGGCTACGACACCGAGGGCGTCGATGGTCTCGCGGCCGAGGGCGTCCTCCTTCGTCGTGTTCACGAGCCCGGCCCGGGACAGGGACTTGAGGAACGGCAGCGAGATGTTCTGGGCCACCGACCAGCCGGGAACGAGCGCGTCGGCGTGCCGGTCCTCGGGCACGAGGTGGACGCCGGCGCGGATCGCGTCGGACGGGCGGCGGGGTGCGTACGGCTTGCCGTCGAGTTCGACCTTGCCGGTGGGGAAGGGCTCGGCGCCGAACAGGCCCCGGGCCAGTTCCGTCTTGCCCGCACCCAACAGGCCTACGACGCCGGTGACTTCACCGGCGCGCAGGTCCAGGTCGAGGGGTGCGCGGCCCTCGAAGAGGTGGACGCCGTGCAGGGCGAGGGCGACGTCCCCGTGCTCGCCGCTGCGCTGCGGGCGGGCGCTGGTCGCCTCGTGGGCCTGGGCGAGCATCGCGCGCAGGGCGCTGTCCCAGTCGAAGGGCTTGACCTGGTCGTCGGTGAGGCCGCCGTCCCGCAGGACGACCAGGCGGTCGGCGAGCGCGTCTATCTCGCCGAGGCGGTGGGAGACGTAGAGGACCGCGATGCCGTCGTCGCGCATCTTCTCGACGAGGGCGAAGAGCCTCTCGGCCTCGGCGGCGGAGAGCGCGGAGGTCGGTTCGTCGAGGATGAGCAGCCGGGGGCGGGTGGCGAGGGCGCGGGCCAGGATGAGCAACTGGCGGTCGGAGATGCCCAGTTCGGTGACGTCCCGGCGCAACACGGCGTCGCTCCAGTCCAGTTCGAGACCGGCCTGGATCTCGCGGGCGCGGGCCAGGACGCGGCGGCCGTTGAGGAACGGGTTGCCGCGGCGCTGGGCCAGTTCCTCGAAGACCAGGTTCTCGGCGACCGTGAGGCCGGGCACGATGCCCTCGCCGATCCGCTGGTGGACCGTCTGGATGCCCAACTGCCGGGCGGCCGACGGGGATTGGAGAGCTGCGGGTTCCCCGGCGACCCGCACCTCCCCGCCGTGGTCCGTGTGCACGCCCGACAGGATCTTGATCAGCGTGGACTTGCCCGCGCCGTTCGCGCCGAGCAGCGCGACCACGCTGCCCGGTGCGATGTCGAGCGAGACGGAGGCCAGCACCGTCTTGCCGCCGAAGGCCATGCTGACGTCGCGGAGGGAGACCGCGGCGTCAGCGGCCGCCACGTCAACCGCCTTGTCAGTGGGCGACATTGGGGATCCAGTCCGCGGTGCTCACCTTGGAGAGGTTCAGGGCGGGCAGGGCCGCGCGCAGCTGGTCCATGTTCTCGATCTTGTTCTTGCGCAGGAAGTCCTGGGTGATGGCGACGGCCGGGAAGTCGACCGAGGTCTTGTTCAACTGTCCTGCCAGCTCAAGGGCGGCCGTACGGACGACGGCCGCGCCGACCGCCGACGGGTCGGTGCCTGCCGTGGCGACCCACGGGCTGTTCGCGGCGGTCATGTTCTGGATGTCGGCGTTGGAGACGTCCGCGCCGAAGACCTTCACCTTGCTCTGCAGCTTCTTGTTCTGCACGGCGAGGACGGTGCCCTTGGCCAGCTCGTCGTAGGGGGCGAACACGCCCGCCACATCGGAGTGCTGGGTCAGCGCGGCGGAGACGAGGGGAACGTTGTCCGTTGCCGTGGAGTCGGTGACCTTGCCGACCTTGAACTGCTGCTTCCAGCCGTTGGCGTCGACCGCGGTCTTCCAGACGGAGTCGCGCTTGTCGAGGGCCGCGTAACCGGCGACATTGACGTAACCGACCTTGGCGTTCTTGCCGACCGTCTTGGCCATCACGTCGAGGACGGCCTTCGCCATGCTGGCGTCGTCCTGCTCGGTGCTGATCACGGACTTGTTGGTCTGGTCGACGTCGTAGACGACGACCTTGATGCCCTTCTTCACGGCCTGGTCGATCTCGGGCTGGATCGTCGAGGGGAAGCCGTGGTCGACGATGATCGCCTGCGCGCCGGAGTTGATCGCCGAGGACAGGTCGGTGGCCTGCTTGGCGTTGTCGGCCTGCGCGTCGTACACCGTCAGGTCGATGCCGAGCGCCTTGGCCTGCGCCTTCGCACCGTTGCCCCACTGCTCGAAGTAGTCGCCGGCACCGCTCTGCCGCACCAGGGCCACCTTGACCGCGCCCTTGCTGAAGGGGGCCGGCTTCTTGCCCGTGGCGGCCGAGGCCGAGGCCGCGGTGTCGTCGCCGCTCTTCGAGGCGTCCGTGGACTGCGAGCAGCCCGCCAGCAGAAGCGCGGAGACGGAGGCCAGCGAGAGCGCGGCGAGGGGGACGCGGATACGGGACATGAGGGGCTCCAGGTGCGGGGTACTGCCGAGATGAGAGCGAGATGAGAGAAGGACGGAGTGCTCACCCGGAGCAGGGGGCGAAAACGCGCCATCGCACGAGGCGTGCGCCACCGCACGAGCGGCGGGACAGGCGGCGGACGGCCCGCGATGCGGGGCGCGCCAATGGCTCCGGGTGTGGTCAGCGACAGCTGGATGTGGTCGACCGGAGCAAGTCCACGTACAGCCGCCGCACGAGCAGCAGCGTCTTCATAAGGAGATCATGAGAACGTTTTCGGCCATTGGTCAAAGGGATGGAAGCGGTTTCTCAACAGATGAGACAACGACTACGTCACACCCGGTCCGTTCACCGGCGGCGGTTACCATCACGGGACCGGCTCCCGACCCGGCACAGTGAGGCCCCGATGAAGACACTTCGCGCGACGACACCCCCCATGAGCTGCACGCGGTGCTGTCCCGACGCGCGCTGTCCGGGCTGACCGACTGTCCGCCGTCATCGCCCCGCCGCCCGTTCTTTCTCTCCCCCACCCGTCCGGCGCTCGTCCCAGCATCCGGACATCCCTCCCACCTTTCGGAGTTGTTCCATGACGCTGCTCACCACCTGGGCCGAGTCCGGCCCCGAGACCCTCGTGCGCCGCACCGCCGACCCCGCCGAGATCGCCGCCGCGCTCGCCCCGATCGGTGTGCGCTTCGAGCAGTGGCCGATCCGCGAGGACGTCCCGGCCGACGCCGACAGCGACACCGTCTTCGCCGCCTACGGCCCGGAGATCGACAAGCTCAACGCCGAAGAGGGCTTCACCACCGTCGACGTCCTCGGCCTGCACCCCAGCGACGACCCGGAGTACCCGGCGAAGGCGGCGGGCGCCCGCGCGAAGTTCCTCCAGGAGCACACGCACGACGACGATGACGAGGTCCGCTTCTTCGTCTCCGGCTCGGGCATCTTCTACCTGCACGTCAACGGTGAAGTGAACGCCGTCTACTGCGAGAAGGGCGACCTCATCGGCGTCCCGCGCGGCACCACCCACTGGTTCGACATGGGGACCAAGCCGGCCTTCACCGCGATCCGCTTCTTCCACGAGGAGGACGGCTGGATCGGCAACTTCACCGGCTCGACCATCGCCTCGCGCTTCCCCGACTACGACACGATCCACGCGGGCTTCCAGCAGGACAAGGCCGCCGCGTGACCTTGCGGTACGACGTGGACGCCGTGGTGCTCGACATCGAGGGCACCACGAGCGCCACGGGTTTCGTCGTCGACGTGCTCTACCCGTACTCCCGCTCGCGCTTCGCCGCCCTGCTCGCCGAGCGGGGCGAGGATCCGGCGGTGGCCCGGGCGGTCGCGCAGGTGCGCGAGCTGACCGGCGACCCGCACGCCGACGCCGTACAGATCGAGAAAACGCTCAACACCTGGTTGGACGAGGACCGCAAGGCCACGCCCCTCAAGACCCTCCAGGGCATCATCTGGTCGGAGGGCTTCGCCCGCGGCGACCTGGTCTCGCACTTCTACGACGACGTCGTACCGGCCCTGCGCACCTGGCACACGGCGGGCCTGCGGCTGTACGTCTACTCCTCCGGCTCGGTGGCCGCGCAGCGCGCGTGGTTCACGTCCAGCCCGGAGGGCGACCTCCTGCCGCTGGTCTCCGGTCTCTACGACACGGAGAACGCCGGCCCCAAGCAGGACCCGGAGTCGTACCGCCGCATCGCGGACGCGACCGACGTCGAACCGTCCCGGCTGCTCTTTCTCTCCGACCGCCCCGGCGAGTTGGACGCGGCCGTGGCCGCGGGCTGGCACGCGGTGGGCGTACGGCGGCCCGGCGAACCGTATTTCGAGCAAGGTGTCGGCGACCACGCGCAGGCGGGGGCGTTCGACGAGATCGGCATCACCAGTTCAAGGAGCACCACGTGACCACCGAGATCAGTGACCTCGACCTGAGGGAGGCGGGGGCTCAACTCGCCGCCGAGTCCGCCCGGTTCGCCTCGTTCGGCTGGATGAGGGGGACCTCCGGGAACCTGTCCGTGGTGGTGGGTCGGGATCCCCTGCGGCTGGCGGTGACGGCCAGCGGGCATGACAAGGGTGAACTGACGCCTGACGATGTGGTGTTGGTGGACGCGGGTGGTGCGGCCGTCCGGGGTGGCAAGCCGTCTGCCGAGGCCGAACTGCATGCGCGCGTCGCTGCGTTGACGGGTGCGGGGGCTGTCGTCCATGTGCACACCGTGGCGTCCGTTGCCATGGGGCGGCGGGAGCCGGGTGGGATCGTGTTCAAGGATGTCGAGATGCTCAAGGGTGTTGGGCAGCCTGCGCATGATGTCGAGGTGACGCTGCCTGTTATCGCCAACAGCCAGGATATGAAGGTGCTTGGGGATCGCCTGGAGGCGGCGCGGGATTCTCGGATGCCGGCGGTGGTTGTGGCCGGGCATGGGTTGTACGTGTGGGGTACGGATGCGAGGCAGGCGCGGCATCACACTGAAGTGGTGGAGTGGTTGCTGGAGTTGGAACTGACGCAGCGTTGAGCGTTGTAGTCACAGTGGCGGCCGGTGGGGGCTGGTCGCGCCCCGCGGCGGAGCCGCAAATCGACACAGCCCCGCGCCCCTAAAAGCCAAAAGCAGGGGCGCGAAGGCTCGCCAGCACTGCTACTTCAGGCGGTCGCCCGGGAGTTCGCCTGCCGACACTTCCAACACGCCCCGTTCCGTGACCAGTCCGGTCACCAAGCGGCCCGGGGTTACGTCGAAGGCGGGGTTGTGGCCGCGGGACTCGGCGGGAGCCGTACGCACTCCCGACCACTCCAACACCTCGGTCTCGCCCCGGAGTTCGATGTGGATCTCGTTGCCGGTCTTGGTGGAGAGGTCCACCGTGGTCGTCGGGGCCGCCACCAGGAACGGGATGCCGGCGTCGGCGCAGGCGAGGGCGACGCCGACCGTGCCGACCTTGTTCGCGGTGTCGCCGTTGGCCGCGATGCGGTCCGCGCCGACGATGGCCGCGTCGACCTCGCCGCGCAGGATCGTGCCGGCGGCGGCGCCGTCGGCCTGGACGTAGTGCGGGATGCCCTCCTGGACCAACTCCCAAGCGGTCAGGCGTGATCCCTGGAGCAGGGGGCGCGTCTCGTCGGCGTAGACGACCTCCACCAGCCCGCGCGCGTGCAGTTCGCGGATGACGCCGAGCGCGGTGCCCCAGCCGGCGGTCGCCAGCGCGCCCGTGTTGCAGTGCGTCAGGAGCCTCAACGGCCGCTCCACGCCCACCTGTTGGAGCCTTTCGAGCAGCCAGTCCGCGCCGAACGCGCCCATCGCGCGGTTGGCCGCGACGTCTTCGCGCTGAACTGCGGCGGCCTCTTCCAGCACCGCGTCGAGGCCCTCGTCGAAGCGGGTCATGACCCGGTCCACGCACACCATGAGGTTGACCGCGGTGGGGCGGGCCTCGCGGACGCGGGCGACGGCCGCACGGGTCTCGCCCTCGGTCCAGCCCTTCCGCTCGCCCTCGATGAGCGCGATCGCGACGCCGTACCCGCCCGCCGCTCCGATCGCGGGTGCGCCGCGCACCACGAGGCGCTGGATCGCGTCGACCAGAGTGTCCACATCGTGGACATCCACCGTCTCGTTGCGATGCGGGAGCAGGGTCTGGTCGATGAGCGCGAGACCGGTTCCGGTCCAGTCGACCGCGCGCAGTTCCTGGGACATAACGGGACACTCCTGCTGTTCCGATGGTGTCGGTCACCGTACATGACCTGGAAGAACCACAGTTCGAGACAGTCGAGCAGGTGTCTCAAAACGAATGTTAAAGTCCAGCACCCGCAGCCCGTAGGCCGAGACGAAGGAGGGCGTGTGCTGCTGACCATGCGCCGCTTCCTCGATCACGGCCGCTGCGCGAGCGACTGCTGTCGACGCTGACCTGTCCCTCTCGCGTCCACCCCTCGTCTCATCCTGTCTCACCATCTGGTCGCACGCGCTCCCGCCGGAGCGCGCCTTGCCGTACCCCGGAAGGTCCTCATGCTCCGCAGATCACGTCGCACCCTGCAGCTCGTCGCCGCCACCACGCTCGTGGTCACCGCCGCCACCGCCTGCAACGCCGCCGCGAAGACCGACGCCTCGGACAGCGCGAGCGGCGGCAGCGGCAAGTCGTTCACGCTGGTCACGCCGGACGCCGTGGGACAGAACGAGTTCCTGAAGCTCGCCGTGACCGGTGTGAAGGCCGCGGCGAAGACGCACGACGGTACGGAGAAGGTCTACGAGTCGACGGACACCGCGTCCCAGCAGCAGAACGTGCAGGCCGCCGTGGACGCCGGCCCGAGCGTCATCGTGCTGGTCGGCTTCGAGTTCGCGGACCTCGTGGCGCAGCAGGCGAAGGCGCATCCCAAGCAGCAGTTCCTGATGATCGACGCGTGCACGACGAAGACGTACAAGAACGTCACCTGCGCCGTGTTCCGTGAGCACGAGGGTGTCTATCTCGCGGGCGCCGAGGCCGGGTTGCTCAGCAAGAGCGGCGAGGTCGGCGCGGTGGACGTGCTCGACACTCCTCAATTCCGGCGCTACAGCGACCCGTTCGCGGCCGGTGCCAAGAAGGTCGCCGCCAAGACGTCCGCGTCGACGCGCTTCGTCGGTGGCCAGTCCCCCTTCGACGACTCGGCGCGCGCCAAGGAGCAGGCCAACTCCCTTCTCTCCAAGGGCGCCGACCAGATCATGGCGGCCGCGGCGGCCGGCAACTACGGTGTCTTCGAGGCCGCGAAGGCCAAGGGCGCGTTCGCGTACGGCGTCGACGTCAACCAGTGCGTCTCCTCCCCCGGCACGGTCGTCGACAACGTGATCAAGAAGACGGACGTCGCCGTGGAGAAGGGCGTCGAGCAGGTCCTCGCGGGCAGGACGGGCACCTCGGTGTCGTACGGCCTGAAGGAGGGCGGCATCAGCCTCACCGGCCTCGAAGCGGGCGTCGACTCGTCGAAGTGCGTGATCGCCCAGCACAAGGACGTCCTCACGAAGGTGAAGGCGCTGCGCGACCAGATCGTCTCCGGAAAGCTCAAGGTCGATGACCCGGCCGCCAGTTGACCCGGCGGTCGAGCTCCGGGGAATCACCAAGCGGTTCCCCGGCACCCTCGCCAACGACTCCGTCGACCTGACCGTCCACCGCGGCGAGATCCACGCCCTCATGGGCGAGAACGGCGCCGGCAAGTCCACCCTCATGTCGGTCCTCTACGGCATGGAGCGCGCCGACGCCGGGTCCATCCGGATCGACGGACGCGAGGTGACGTTCGGCGACCCGAGCGCCGCGATGGCCGCCGGGCTCGGCATGGTCCACCAGAGTTTCAAGCTGTTCGACTCGCTGACGGTCGCCGAGAACGTCGTCTACGCCGCCGAGCCGCGCCGCTTCGGTCTGGCGGACCGGGCCGCGGCCCGCCGCCGGGTGCGGGAGCTGGCGGAGGAACACGGGCTGGCCGTGGATCCGGACGCCCGGGTCGGCGAGCTGCCGGTCGGGCTGCGGCAGCGCGTGGAGATCCTGAAGCTGCTGCATCGCGGTGCCCGCACACTGATCCTGGACGAGCCGACCGCCGTGCTCACGCCTGCCGAGGCCGACGCCCTGTTCGCGGTCCTCAAGTCGCTGGCCGCGCAGGGTCGTACGGTGATCCTTGTCACCCACAAGCTGCGCGAGGTCCTCGAAGGCAGCGACAACGTGACCGTGCTGCGGGACGGCCGGGTGGTCGCCCGCCTGGTCACCGCGGACACCTCCGCCGACGAGATCGCCGCCGCGATGACCGGCCGCGCGGTCGACCTGGACCGTGTGCACGCGCCCGGGAGACCCGGTGACGTGGTCCTGGACGTGAGAGACCTCACCACGGACGCCGTCCACGATGTGGGACTCACCGTCCGCGCCGGGGAGATCGTCGGGATCGCGGGCGTCGCCGGCAACGGCCAGAGCGAGCTGATCGAGGCCCTGGCCGGGCTACGGCCAGTTGCGTCCGGACAGGTCAGCCTCAAGGGGCAGGACATCACCCACGCCTCGGCCACCGAGCGCCGGGCCCAGGGCCTCGCCTACGTCCCCGAGGACCGGCACGCGGTCGGTACGGCACCGGCGGCCTCCGTCGCGGACAACCTCGCGATGGGCCACCACCGAACGTCCTTGTCCAGCAAGGGACTTCTGCCGCCCGCGGCCGTACGCGCCCACGCCGGGCGGCTGATCGAGCGATTCGGCATCAAGGCGGCCACCCCCGAGGTGCCCGCGTCCGCGCTGTCCGGCGGCAATCTGCAGAAGCTGCTGATCGGCCGCGAACTCGCCCATGAGGCACCGCTGTTGCTCGTCGAGCAGCCCACACGCGGGGTCGACATCGGCGCCATCCAGAACATCCACGACCAGATCGTCGCCTACCGCGACGCCGGTCACGCCGTCCTCCTCGTCTCCGCCGAACTGAGCGAGATCCGGGGCCTCGCGGACCGCGTCCTCGTGATGTACGAGGGCCGGGTCACGGCGACGTACACGAAGGACGAGGCGGACGAACGGGCACTGGGACTCGCCATGGCGGGCGGAGCCGTAGTGCCGACGGAGGCCGTCGACTGACATGACGCACACTCAGATACCGCGCATATCAGGGGTGTTGCGCTCCCCCATCACCTTCTCCGTGCTCGCGGGCCTGGTCATCGGCGCCCTGTTCCTCGTCGGCACCGGAGCGGACCCGTTCACGGCGTACGGCGCCGTCCTCACCGGCTCGCTCGGCGCCGACGGCATCGGCTCCACGCTGAGCACCGGCACCAGCGTGCTCGGCATGGCGCTCGCGCTGGCGATCCCGCTGCGCGCCGGGCTGATCAACCTCGGCGGCGACGGACAGATGGTCCTCGGCGGCATCACGGCGGCCGTGACCGGTCTGTACTCCCCGCTGCCCGCGCCGCTCACCGTCGTACTCGCGCTGCTCGCGGGCATGACGGCAGGGGCCGCATACGCTGCCCTGGCCGCCCTGTGCGAGAACCGCCTCGGCGTTCCCCTGCTGGTCAGCAGCCTGCTGCTGAGCTACCCGGCGGTGTCCCTCGCCTCCTACCTGGCGCGCTACCCGCTCAAGGAACCCGGCTCCAGCCTCCCCCAGACCCGGGCGATGCCGGACGGCGTGGCACTGCCCGCGTTCGGCGACTCGACGGTCACCATCGGGCTCATCCTCGTCGCCCTCGCGGCGGCCGCCTACTGGTTCACCGACAAGCGCACGGCGTTCGGCTACGAGATCCGCATGACCGGCCTCAACTCCCGCTTCGCCGCCTACGCGGGCGTCGAACGCCGGGGCCTCACCCTCAAGTTGATGTCCGTCTCGGGCGCACTGGCCGGACTCGTGGGCGCGATCGGGGTGTTGAGCTTCCCGTACCGCTTCGTCGACGGCTCGCTCACCGCACCCGGCTACACCTGGACGGGACTTACGGCGGCGCTGTTGGCAGCCGCCGCGCCGCTCGGCACGGTCATCGCCTCCTTCTTCTTCGCCGTCCTCGCGGTCGGCGGCCTGGCGATGGAGCGGACGACCGAGGTGCCGCGCGAGCTGACGCAGGTGCTCCAGGCCATCGTGATCGTGTTCCTCGCGGCCCGACTCCGCTTCCCGACCAAGTGGTTCAGCAGGCGTACTCAGGAAAGCGGGGCCATGTGATGTTCTTCGACTCCGATCTGCTGATGTCGGCGCTGCGGGCGCTGACCCCGATCCTGCTGGCCGCGCTCGGCGGTGCCCTGTGCGAGCGGGCGGGGGTCTTCAACATCGGCCTCGAAGGCATGATGCTGATGGGCTGTTTCACGTCGGTGGCCACGAGCTGGTTCACGGGCAGCGCATGGCTCGGCGTCCTGGCGGCGGCGCTCGCGGCGGCCGCGTATTCGTTGATCCTCGCCGTGGGTGCGGTAACTCTGCGCGGAGACGCGGTAGTTCTCGGAATCGCCATGAATCTCCTGGCAGTTGGCCTGACCAGCTTCCTGCTGCGTACGGTCTTCGGTGTGCAGGGCACTTTCGACGATCCGTCACTCGCCGGGCTGCCGTTGGTCGGTGGCTTCACCCCGCTCGCGTATCTGGCGTTCGTCGCGGTCGCGGTGGCCGCGCTGATGCTGTCCCGGCATGTGTGGGGGCTGCGGCTGCGCGGGGTCGGCGAGGCGCCGGACGCGGCGGCCACGCTCGGGGTGAGTCCGGCGAAGTACAAGTACGCGGCCGTGCTGATCTCGGGTGTCCTGTGCGGGCTCGCCGGGGCCCAACTCGCGCTCGGCAACGTCACGTTGTTCTCCGAGAACATGACGGCGGGCCGGGGCTGGATCGCCGTCGTCGCGGTCATGCTCGGCCGCGCGGCACCCGTCGGCGTCCTGCTCGCGGCGCTCCTCTTCGGTCTCGCCGAGGCCGCCGGCTTCCGCCTCCAGGGCGTCGGCCTGCCCCAACAGGCCACGGATGCCGCGCCGTACGTCGTGACGCTCGTCGCCCTCTTCCTCTCGACGGCCCGTCGCCGTCGCCGTACCGCCAACTCCCCTTCCGGAGCCACCACATGACGCAGGACCTGCTGCCCATCACCCGCATACCCCGCACGGGACTTCCCGCGCACGCGGTCGTCGTGGGCGACCCGGCGCGCGCCGCCGCCGTCGCCGCGCTGCTGGACGGTGCCGAGGAGGTGTCGTACCACCGCGAATACCGTGTGTTCAGCGGGAGTTGGAAGGGCCTGCCGGTCACCGTCGCCTCGCACGGGGTGGGCGGACCGGGCGCGATCCTGCTGTTCCAGGAACTGGCGGACGCGGGGGTCCGCACCTTCCTGCGCTTCGGCACGGCGGGCGCGATGAAGCCCGGCATCGGCGACGGCGACCTCGTCATCGCGGAGGCGGCCGTACGGGACGACGGTGTCACCCAGCAGCTCCTCCCCCCGGAGTACCCGGCCGTCTCCTCCCCCGAAGCCGTCTTCGCCCTCCAGCGCGCGGCCCGCGAGGCCGACGCCCCGCACCACCGCGGCATCGTCTGGACCCGCGCGGCCTTCCAGCCCGGCCTCCTCCCCCTCTTCTCCTACGACGGCGCCGGGCTCGCGGCGATCGAGATGGAGCTGTCGGCGCTGCTGGTGACGGCCTCGCTGCGCGGTCTTGTCGCGGGCGGGGTGCTCGTCATCGACGGCGCCAACGCCGACGAACTCGTCGACGCGGAGACCACCGGCGGGTACGACCCGCACCGGGAGGTCGTCGCGGCGGGCGTCGAGCGGGGCGCGGTCGTCTCGCTGGAGGCGCTCCGACTGCTCGCGGAGGCCGAGGAGTTGACGGCGTGAGCACCTTGAACATCGACCTGTTGGTGCACGGCGGTGACGTCCTCACCGTGGACGAGGCCGGAACGGTCGTACGGGACGGGGCGGTTGCCGTCCACGACGGTGAGATCGTCGCCGTGGGACCGGCCGAGGAGCTGACAACTCGGTTCACAGCGGCGGAGTCCGTTGACGCCTCGGGCTGTCTCGTGCTGCCCGGGCTGATCAACACGCACACCCACCTCGCGATGACGCTGCTGCGCGGCCGGGCCGACGATGTCACGCTCCAGGGCTTCCTGGAGCGGGTGTTGAAGTGGGAGGCCGAGCTGCTGACGCCGAAGAACGTGGCGGCGGCGGTGCGGCTCGCGGTGGCCGAGAGCCTGCGGGCCGGGGTGACGTCGGCGCTCGACATGTACTGGTTCCACGAGGCGGCCGAGCAGGCGGCCCGTGAGGCGGGCTGGCGACTGCACACCGGCCCCACCTTCATGGACGTACCGGAACCGCCGGACCGTATCGCCTACGAGGACCGACTCGACTGGGCGCGAAGGGACTTGGCGGCCCGCAGCGAGACACGTCCCGGCCTGCGCCCGGTCCTGTTCGCGCACTCGACCTACACCCTCGCCCCCGACCAGCTCGTCGACATCGCCACGCTGGCACGGGAGTTCGGGGCGCTGCTGCACATCCACGCGGCGGAGAATCCGACCGAGGTCGCGACCGTCGAGGTCAAGTACGGGAAACGCCCTGTGGAGTTGCTCGACTCGCTCGGGCTGCTCGGTCCCGATCTGCTGCTCGCGCACGCCGTGGACCTGACCGGCCCGGAGATCGCGGCGCTGGCCCGCACGGGCACGTCGGTCGCCCACTGTCCGGTGTCCAACCTGAAGTTGGGCTGCGGAATCGCGCCGGTGCCACGGCTGTTGAGCGCGGGCGTCACCGTCGGCCTGGGCACGGACGGCGCCGTCAGCTCCAACACGCTGGACGTGCTGGGCGCCGTACGGCAGGCGGCTCTCGTCCACAAGGCGGGCGGCGACCCCACGGCGGTCGGCGCCGAACAGGCCGTACGGATGGCGACGATCGAGGGCGCGCGGGCGCTGGGCCTGGCTGATCACCTGGGTTCGCTGGAGGTCGGCAAGCGGGCCGATCTCGTCGTGCTCGACCTGGACGCGCCGCATCTGCGGCCGCTGCACGACCCGTGGTCGACGCTAGCGTACGCCGCGCACGGGGCGGACGTACGGGACACGGTCGTCGACGGCCGGGTGCTGATGCGGAACCGGACACTGGGCACGCTGGACGAGGAAGCCGTGCTCGCGGAGCTCGAAGCACTTGTCTGAGCTGTGGATTTCCCTCCCGTTCAGCCCACTGAACCCCCATAATGCACGTGATACATCGGATGTCTGAGCAACAGGGAGGCCGGCCATGGCAGTCACCGATGAGGCGATCGAGAAAATCAAGGGAATGATCGTCTCCGGCGCGCTGCGTCCCGGGGACCGGCTGCCCAAGGAGAGCGAACTCGCGGCCGAACTGGGCCTGTCCCGCAACTCCCTGCGGGAGGCCGTGCGCGCCCTGTCGCTGATCCGCATCCTGGACGTGCGGCAGGGCGACGGCACGTACGTCACGAGCCTCGATCCTCAACTCCTGCTGGAGGCGCTGAGTTTCGTCGTCGACTTCCACCGCGACGACACGGTCCTCGAATTCCTGGCCGTACGGCGGATTCTGGAGCCGGCGGCCACGGGGATGGCGGCGCTGCGGATCAGCGAGCAGCAACTGGACGCGCTCTCCGCCCAGTTGGACGCGCTGGGCGGTGCCCCTTCGGTGGAGGAACTGGTCGCGTGCGACCTGGAGTTCCACCGGGGCATCGTGCAGAGCTCCGGCAACTCGGTGCTGTGCTCGCTCCTCGACGGTCTGTCCGGGCCCACCACGCGGGCCCGGATCTGGCGCGGTCTGACGCAGGAGGACGCGGTCAGCCGGACGCTGCACGAGCACCGGGCGATCCTGGGCGCGCTGCGCGACCGGGACGCGGAGGCGGCGCGGTCGTGGGCGACGGTGCACATCGCGAGTGTTGAGCAGTGGCTGCGTTCGACCCTGTGATCGAGTGATACGCCCCGTTGATCCATCGGAGGAGTGACCGGCCGGGGCGGGTCCGCACAGGATGGCGATCTTGTGTGTCCGACCGTCCCGGACGGGGCAGGCATGGGTTCACTCCCCCGTGCAAGGGGGCTGCGGGCGCCCCCGTCGGACGCCGTAAGGTTGGGGCGTAGGCGAGGGCAGATCGGAAGGAGGCGCTGGGTGATCGAGCTGGAGGGGGTTCCCGAGCTGATCGACCCAGTGATGGTGGCCGCGTTCGAGGGCTGGAACGACGCCGGCGACGCCGCCTCCACCGCGGTCGCGCACTTGGACAGAGAGTGGAAGGGCGAGGTGTTCGCGGCGCTGGACGCCGAGGACTACTACGACTTCCAGGTCAACCGGCCCACCGTGTGGATGGACGCCGGCGTGCGAAAGATCACATGGCCGACGACGCGCCTCTCGGTGGTCCGGGTCGGCGGCGAGAAGCCGCGCGATCTCGTGCTCGTCCGAGGGATCGAACCGTCGATGCGCTGGCGCTCGTTCTGCAACGAACTGCTGGGCTTCGCCCACGAGTTGGGCGTGGAGCTGGTGGTGATCCTGGGCGCGCTGCTCGGTGACACCCCGCACACACGTCCGGTGCCGATCAGCGGCACCACGTCGGACTCGGACCTGGCGCAGCGGATGGACCTGGAGGAGACCAAGTACGAGGGTCCCACCGGGATCGTCGGCATCCTCCAGGAGGCGTGCACGCACGCGGGCGTACCGGCCGTGTCGCTGTGGGCGGCGGTACCGCACTACGTGTCGCAGCCGCCCAACCCGAAGGCCACCCTGGCACTGCTCAACCGCCTGGAGGACCTGATCGACGTGCGCATCCCGCTGGGCGAGCTGCCTGAGGACGCGCGTGCCTGGCAGGTCGGCGTGGACCAGCTGGCCGCTGAGGACAGCGAGGTCGCCGAGTACGTGCAGACGCTGGAGGAGGCCCGCGACACCGCGGAGCTGCCGGAGGCGTCGGGCGAGGCCATCGCGCGTGAGTTCGAGCGCTATCTGCGGAGGCGTGACGGCGGTGGCAACCCGACGCCCGGCGGTCACGCCACGGCGGACGGCAGCGACAGCGCGACCTATCTCCGCGACAACCCCGGTGGCCGTCCCAAGCCGCAGAGACCGGCGAAACCGGACACGGAGCCGGAGGCCGACGCGGACGACGAGGACTCCTCCGAGGAGTGAGTCCGGCGGTCGACAGAGCGTGAAACAGGGGCGGTTCCTCCCGGGTGGGAGGAACCGCCCCTGTTCTGTGCGCTGTTGCTACAGGGCCACGCCCAACAGGGCGTCCACGGCGCGGGACACGACGCCGGGGGCGCCCTCGTCGCTGCCGCCCCGGTCCCGCTGGAGAGCTGCCCAGCGGTCGACGGCGGCGAGCGCGGCCGGGGCGTCCAGGTCGTTCGCGAGGGCTTCGCGCATCTCCTCGACGAGCGTCACGGCGGAGGGGCCGTCGGGCCGGGAGACGGCGGCACGCCACCGTCCGAGCCGGGCGACCGCGTCCGCCAGTACCCCGTCGGTCCACTCCCAGTCGGAGCGGTAGTGGTGGGCGAGCAGGGCGAGCCGGATGGCGGCCGGGTCGACGCCCTCGCGGCGCAGCGCGGAGACGAAGACGAGGTTGCCCCGGGACTTCGACATCTTCTCGCCGTCGAGGCCGACCATGCCGGCGTGGACGTACGCCTTGGCCATGGGGAACTCGCCGGTCAGGACCTGGGCGTGCGAGGCGCCCATCTCGTGGTGCGGGAAGGCGAGGTCGGAGCCGCCGCCCTGCACGTCGAAGCCCATGCCGAGGTGGTCCAGGGCGATGGCCACGCACTCGATGTGCCAGCCGGGGCGGCCGCGGCCCAACGAGCCGCCGTCCCAGCTCGGTTCGCCCTCGCGGGCGGCCATCCAGAGCATCGGGTCGAGCGGGTTCTTCTTGCCCGGGCGGTCCGGGTCGCCGCCGCGCTCGGCGGACAGCAGCCGCATCGCGGCGGCGTCGAGGCCCGAGACCTTGCCGAAGTTGGGGTCGGACCCGACGGAGAAGTAGGTGTCGCCTTCGAGTTCGTAGGCGGCACCGGCGTCCCTGAGGCGTTCGACGAGCGGCACGATGCCGGGTATCGCCTCGACCGCGCCGATGTACTGCTTCGGGGGCAGCATGCGCAGCGCGGTCATGTCCTCGCGGAAGAGCGCCGTCTCCTTCTCGGCGAGGGCGACCCAGTCGACGCCGTCGCGCTCGGCGCGCTCCAGGAGCGGGTCGTCGACGTCGGTCACGTTCTGGACGTAGTGAACCTGCCGCTTGGTGTCGAGCCACACGCGCTGCACGAGGTCGAACGCGTTGTAGGTCGCCGCGTGCCCCATGTGGGTGGCGTCGTACGGCGTGATGCCGCACACGTAGATACGGGCGACGGGACCGGTGTCCGGGGTGACCAGACCGCCGGTCGCGGTGTCGTGGATCCGGAGGTCGCGGCCCTTGCCGGGCAGGGCGGGGACCTCAGAAGCGGGCCAGGCATACATGTCATGAGCGTAACCGGACGGATAATCCGTTTACGAACCGGACCAGGCCGTATGGCCGGTGAGACGCTCTTGCGCGCCCTCCCGTTCCCGTGCTGCTAGACCGGTGGCCACGGGATGGCCGGCCACTCCCCACTCGGCTCGGGATGCTTCCCGTCCGCCAGCATCGCGTCGACACGCGCGCGCGTGGCGTCGAGTTCTACGTCGGTGATCAGCTCGGCGAGTTTCTCGGCGAGCCTTCCGCCGTCCCTCAGTGCCTCTCTGAGCGCCTGGAGGACGTCGACCGCCTCCGGAGTGAGCGGCTCGCCCGCCCAGCCCCACAGGAGGGTGCGCAGCTTGTTCTCGGCGTTGAAGGTGACACCGTGGTCGATGCCGTAAAGGCGCCCCTCGTCGGCGGGCAGCAGATGACCGCCCTTGCGGTCGGCGTTGTTGATGACGGCGTCCAGGACGGCGAGCCGCCGCAGCCGCTCGTCGTCGGCGTGCACCAGGAGGGCCGTCTTCCCCTCGCCGACCTCGGCGAAGCCGATGGCCTTCCAGCCCTCCTCGGGCTCCTCGGCGTCCACCAGGGCGAGCAGTTCGGACTCGGCCGCCGTCTCGATCCACAGCTGGCACATGCCCTCGCCGTACGGCCCGTCGCGCAGGACGGTGGTCGGCACGAGGCCCCAGCCGGTCGCCTCGGACACCTCGTAGGCGGCGACCTCGCGCCGGGCGAGGTTGCCGTCGGGGAAGTCCCACAGGGGGCGTTCCCCGGCGACGGGTTTGTATACGCAGGACGCCTCGCGGCCCTCGTAGGTCACGGAGCAGAACAGCACCGCGTTCGAGGCCTCGCGGATGCGTCCGCGTACTGTCAGCTCACCCTTGGCGAGCAGCTCGGCCGTGGTCACGCTCCGCGGCGGTATCCGTTCTGGCGCGGACATACGTGTCCTTCCGGGTCGAGCGGGAGGCTGCACAGCGGGCAGGGCGGACGGCCGGCGTTGACGACGTCCAGGGCCCGCTTGGCGAAGGCGCGGGCCTGGGCTCCCGTGAGGCGGACCCGCAGCATCGGGGGTCCGTTCTCCTCGTCCTGGAGCAGGCGCTCCTCGGCCTCGGCGAGGTCCTCGTCGGTGTCGGCGTCGAGCTCGACGAGGGCCTGCGCCTCGACGATCATGCGCTGCTCCTCACCGTCCCAGGCGAGCGCCATGGTGCCGACGCGGAACTCCTCCTCGACCGGCGTCTCCAGCGGACGGGTGTCGGAGATCTCGGTGGGGGTGACGGCCGGGACGGCCGCGATGCCGCCACTGCGCCGTACGACCTCGTCCAGAAGCTCGTCCATCCGCTCGGCGAGCGCGGCGACCTGCGTCTTCTCCAGGGCCACGCTGGTCACTCGCGGACCGGAGGCGGCCTGGAGGAAGAACGTACGGCGCCCGGGCAGTCCGACCGTGCCGGCTACGAAGCGGTCCGGCGGGTCGTAGAGGAACACCTGACGGGACACGTCCTGTCTCCATGGGAATCGACTGCTGACAAGTGCGGCGCTACTGCGACCGCTTCACCCTACTGCGGCCGACGATCACGGTGCGCCCGCGCCGCCCCCGACCGTGGCGTCGCCGCCCGCGGGCTCCTCGCGCGGCGCCAGGGACGCGAGATCACCCGTGTCCCCGAGCCGTACGAGAAATGGCCTGAGACGCGTGTAACGGATCGCGGTGATGGAACACGGTTCTACGGAGATCCGCTGAAAGAGGTCGAGATGAAGTCCGAGTGCGTCCGCGACAAGGGACTTGATGATGTCGCCGTGCGAACACATGAGGTAGACGGCGTCGGCGCCGTGATCGCGCTCCACGCGCGCGTTCCACTCGCGTACGGCCTCGGCCGCGCGGGTCTGCATCGACCGCATCGACTCGCCGCCGGGGAACGCCGCCGCCGAGGGGTGTGTCTGGACGACCTCCATCAGGGGCTCGTCCATGAGCTCGGCGAGCTTGCGGCCGGACCAGTCGCCGTAGTGGCACTCCCCGATCCTCTCCTCGGTGTGCGGTCGCAGGTCGGAGCGGGCGTCGATGAGGGGCTGGAGGGTCTCCTGGCAGCGCTGCAGCGGGCTGGTGACGACCTCGGCGATCGGCAGCGCGGCGAGCCGTCCGGGGAGCGCGGCGGCCTGGGCGTTGCCGCGCTCGTCGAGGGCGACACCGGGCGTCCAGCCGGCGAGCACTCCCCCGGTGTTGGCGGTCGAACGTCCGTGCCGGACAAGGATCAACGTGGGCATGCCGCCAAGGGTAGGCGTACGCCGCCGAAGGGCCGCGCCGGTGTCGAGGGGCCGAGCGCGCGGAGGCCCGAAGGGTTGCGCACGGTCGGCCCCTCGACGCCGGCTTGGGCGGCCCGGAGGCGAAAAATGTCAACGTGCGCCCGTGGCCGGGCGGCGGGAGAATACGCACCGTGATCGTCGACTACGCCATCTACCGTGACGGACGCCGGACGGAGGGGCCCGGCGACTTCTCCGACGGCCTGGACCACTGCCGTCGCGTGGGCGACGCCTTCGTCTGGATCGGCCTCTACGAGCCCACGGAGAAGGAGTTCGACAAGGTCACCGAGGAGTTCGGGCTGCACCCGCTGGCCGTCGAGGACGCCCTGACCGCACATCAGCGCCCCAAGTTGGAGGTCTACGACGACTCGCTCTTCGTGGTCCTCAAGCCGGTGGGCTACGAGGCCGACAGCGACGTGGTCACCTCCGGCGAGGTCATGGTCTTCGTCGGCGACTCCTTCGTAGTGACCGTCCGGCACGGTGAGGAGGCCCCGCTGGCGGCCGTACGGCACCGTCTGGAGGAGGAGTCGGAGATGCTGCGGCACGGGCCCACGGCGGTGCTGTACTCGATCGCGGACGCCATCGTCGACCACTACGTGGACGTGGCGGGCGAGTTGCAGACCGACCTGGAGGAGCTGGAGGCGGCGGTGTTCTCGCCGACCGGCGGCGGCTCGCGCACGACGGCGTCGCGCATCTACACCTTCAAGCGGCAGATCCTGGAGTTCCGCCGTGCCACCGGACCGCTCGCGCAGCCGCTGGCCCGGCTCGCGGGCGTCGGCTTCGCCGGTGACCGGGTGCCGTTCGTGCACGACAAGTCGCGGCCGTTCTTCCGTGACGTGAACGACCACCTGATGAAGGTCAACGAGTCCGTGGAGGGCCTCGACCGGCTGGTCTCGGACGTCCTGTCGGCGCATCTCGCGCAGACCAGCGTCCGGCAGAACGACGACATGCGGAAGATCTCCGGCTGGGCCGCCATGGCCGCGGTCCCCACGATGATCGCCGGGATCTACGGCATGAACTTCGACCACATGCCGGAGCTGCACTGGCTGTGGGGATATCCGGCGGTGATCCTGCTGATGGCCGCCCTGGAGGTGCTGCTGTACCGGACGTTCAAGCGGCGCGGCTGGCTGTAGCGGCCCCCGCTCGGGCTCACGCGAACTCGGGAGCCGCGGTGGCCGGCCCGCCGAGGGCGTCGCGTCGTTCCGGCATCCTCAGGGACACCATCCGCCGCCAGCCGCCGAGCCGTTCGTACGCGTACACGGTGTGGATGCCCGCGGCGAGCGCGGCCGACTTGGCGCGCGGCCAGCCGAGGACGCGTCCCATGTGGGCCATCACCGCGAGGCTGACGTCCCGGTAGACGCGGATCTCCGCCAACGCGCACTCGCGCAGCGTCCGTTGGATGGCGCGGCCGTGTCCGGCGGCCGCGAAGCGCAGCAACTCCTCGTGGCAGTAGGCGAGATGGTTGTCCTCGTCGTTCGAGATCATGCGTACCGCGCGACCGAGGTCGGGGTGGTCGGCGAAGTGCCTGCGCAGCAGGTCCATCTGCTCGGAGGCGCGCTGTTCGGTGACCCGGCTGTGCGCGAGGTAGGTGACGACGTCCTGGACGGTCAGTGCCGCCTCGCCCTTGAGCTTCTCGTGCGCGAGACCGATGCCGTGCCGCTCCAGGAGCATCGTGTAGTCGGTGTCGGCGGGCACCTGGACCGGTTCGAGGCCGCGCTTCTTCAGAAGGGCGTTGAAAATGCGCCCGTGCTTGTCCTCGTCGGCGCCGTGCCGGCTGATCTTGGGAGCGAGGTCGCGTGCGCTCGGCGGGACGAGCACGGCGATGCGCCCGTTCTCCCAGCCGCCCTGGGACTCGCCGCCGGCCGCGATGGAGCAGAACAGCCGGAACGACTCGTCGTTGTCGAGGATCTCCTGGAACAAGCTCTTGGCCGAAAGCATCTGAAGGCACCTCCATGCAGGATTCCGCCGCATTCCGCAAAGAACGAGTCAAATGCGACGTCAGAGGTGCTGCAACAGCAGTGTCGGACAACTCCGCCAAAAGGAGGACCACGGATGTCCCGTCGGGGGCGTAACCGCACGGCCCGCCGCGCGTTGTTCCCCGTGACGGCCGTGGCGGGGAAGACCCCCCGAGCCCCCACCACGGCCGTAGAAAACTTCCGTACGGCAGAGCCGCGTCACGCGAGACCCGCGCGCTCCAGTGCCTCGGTTCCGGCGCGGAGCGCGGCGACCCGCTCCTCCAGGGTCCAGCCCGCCGGGGAGAGCGTCAGGGTGGTGACACCGGCCGCCGCGTACTCCTTCATCCGGTCCGCGATGCGGTCCACGGAACCCAGCAGGGTCGTCTTGTCGATCAGGTCGTGCGGGATGGCGGCCGCGGCGCCTTCCTTGTCGCCGGCCAGGTACTTGTCCTGGATCTCGGCGGCGGCAGCCTCGAAGCCCATGCGCTGGGCCAGTTTGTTGTAGAAGTTCTGCTGCCGGCTGCCCATGCCGCCGACGTACAGCGCGGTGTACGGGCGGAAGGTGTCGGCGAGCTTCTCGACGTCCTTGTCCTCGCCGAAGGCGAGCGGGACCGTCGGGACGATGTCGAAGCCTTCGAGGGTCTTCCCGGCCTTCTCGCGCCCGGCCCGCAGGTGCCTGATGGCGGTGTCCTCCAGATGCTCGGCGGAGGGGAAGATCAGCAGCGCGCCGTCGGCGATCTCGCCGGTCTGCTCCAGGTTCTTCGGGCCGATCGCCGCGATGTAGAGCGGGATGTGCTCGCGCTCCGGGTGCACGGTCAGCTTGAGGGGCTTGCCCGGGCCGCCGGGCAGCGGCAGCGTCCAGTGCTCGCCGTCGTAGGACAGCCGCTCGCGCGTCATCGCCTTGCGGACGATCTCGACGTACTCACGCGTGCGTGCCAGCGGCTTGTCGAACTTGACGCCGTACCAGCCTTCGGAGACCTGCGGGCCCGAGACGCCGATGCCGAGGCGGAAGCGACCGCCGGAGAGGGAGTCGAGGGTCGCGGCGGTCATCGCGGTCATCGCGGGCTGGCGGGCCGGGATCTGGAAGATGGCCGAGCCGACGTCGATGCGCTCGGTCTGCGCGGCGACCCAGGTGAGCACCGTGGCCGCGTCGGAGCCGTAGGCCTCGGCGGCCCAGCACACCGAGTAGCCGAGCCGGTCGGCCTCCTGGGCCACGGCCAGATTGTCGCCGTCCATTCCGGCACCCCAGTAGCCGAGGTTGATCCCGAGCTGCATGACAGACCCCTTACCCATCAGTAACGTCGCTGTTGTGCCGACCCTAGCGCGAGGTGGTCCGGGCGGACAGGACGGGTGCCGGTGAGCGGTCACGGAGCGTGCCGTGCGAGGGACTGTGGATCATCGTGGAAATCGGTTATCCACAGGCAACCACAGGGCAGGTTCAGGCCAGTAATCTCGGCGTTCATGGAGCAGAGGCATCTCGGCCGTACCGGCCTTCGTGTGTCCCGGATCGGACTCGGCACCCTCACGTGGGGGCGCGATACCGACGAGCATGACGCCGCGGACCTCTTGAAGGCGTTCTGGGAGGCCGGCGGCACCCTCGTCGACACGGCGGACGTGTACGGCGACGGGGAGGCCGAGTACCTGCTCGGACAGCTCATAGAGGGGCTCGTGCCGCGCCGGGACCTGGTCATCTCGACGAAGGCGGGGAGCGTACCCGACCCCGACCGCCGCTTCGACGGCTCGCGCGGCCATCTGCTCGCCGCGCTGGACGCCTCGCTGGCCCGCCTGGGCACGGACTACGTCGACGTGTGGCACATCCACGGCTTCGACCCGTACACCCCGCTGGAGGAGACCCTCCAGGCCCTCGATCTGGCGGTCAGCAGCGGGCGGGCGCGCTATGCGGGCGTCTCGAACTACTGCGGCTGGCAGCTGGCCAAGGCGGCGACCTGGCAGCTGGCGGCGCCGGGCACGCGGACGCGGCTGGCGAGCACGCAGCTGGAGTACTCGCTGCTGCAGCGGGGCGTGGAGCGCGAGGTGCTGCCGGCCGCGCTCGACCTGGGCATCGGGCTGCTGCCCTCCTCGCCGCTCGGGCGCGGGGTCCTCACCGGCAAGTACCGGCACGCGACCCCGGCCGACTCGCGCGGCGCCTCGGAGCACATGGCGCCCTTCGTCGCGCCGTACCTCGACGACACGGCGACCCGCATCGTCGACGCGGTGGCCATCGCAGCGGACGGGCTCGCCGTGACGTCCCTCCAGGTCGCCCTCGCCTGGGTCCGCGACCGGCCCGGGGTGGCCGCCCCGATCGTCGGCGCGCGCAACGCGCAGCAGCTCACGGCCGCATTGTCAGTGGAGGCCCTTAGTCTTCCTGACGAGATCTGCCGAGCGCTCGACGATGTGTCGGCGCCTCTGCACCGCTATCCCGATCACGACTGGAGCACGCTGTGAGCACGGACCCGGAGACCACGGAGACCTCGCCGTCCGAGGACACGGGCACGGACGCCGGGGAGGGCGCCGAGGGCGCGGGGCAGGATGTGACCGCGGAGGCCGAGGCAGGCGCCGAGGGCACGGAGCCTGAGGGCACCGAAAGCATCGGTGAGGACACGGCCGCGCAAGGCACCGACGGCACCGGTGAGGCCAAGGCCGAGGCCGCCGCCCCCGAACTGTCGGAGGCCGCCGCCGAGTTGCTGGCCCAGAAGCTGGAGCGGGAGCGGATCGAGCGGCGGAAGGCGGAGAAGGCCGGGCCCATCGTGGCCGGGACCAAGCTCAGCGGCACGGCCGCCGATCTGCTCGCGGCGGTACGCGCCGTGGAGAGCGGCGAGAAGCCCGTGACCGCCCCCTTCGCCAAGCCGGAACCCACCCCGC
The DNA here is from genome assembly GCF_057961495.1 of Streptomyces sp. P5F9. Taxonomy (NCBI): domain Bacteria; kingdom Bacillati; phylum Actinomycetota; class Actinomycetes; order Kitasatosporales; family Streptomycetaceae; genus Streptomyces; species Streptomyces sp. P5F9. Next base: position 41,478 of record NZ_JBXVPZ010000028.1, read on the forward strand.
GCCGGCCCGCCGACCCCGAAGCGGCGCGCCGGCCACAGCCTGTCCCGACCGAGCCCGGCCTCCCCGCGACCGAGACCGTCGAGTCCGTACGGCTCGTGCTGGCCGAGGGCGGCGCGCCCGAGACGCTCGCGGCCCAGGTCGCGGCGGCGCTCGGCGAGGGCGGGGACGATCAACTCCGCGAGGATCCTTGGCAGTTGCTGCGCGTGCCGGGGGTACGGCCCGAGCAGGCCGACGGGTTCGCGCGGGCACTGCTCGGCGCCGAGTGCGCGCCGGACGACGAGCGGCGGGGCCGCGCGCTCGTCGGCTGGCTCCTGGAACAGGCGGCTCTGGCCGGGCATACGGCCCTGGAGGCGTCGGCGTTGACGGCCGCGCTGGCCAAGCAAGGGGTGCCCGACCCGGACGCGGCGACGCAGAGCGCCATCGCGGAGGGTGAAGTGCTGGGCTTCCAGGACGCGTTGGACGAGCCCGCGGTCCCGGTGCAGCGCACGGACGACGCGTCCGACGAGGACACGGAGGCCGAGGAGCGTCCGGTTCGCGTGCTGATCGGCCTGGAGCGGTACGCGCTCGCCGAGGAGAGCCTCGCCGACGGACTCGCCAAGCTGATCAACTCGGTCCCGAAGGAGGACGGTTCGGCGGCGGACTGGGAGCAGGCCGGCGCCGCCAAGAGCTCCACCGGCGAGCTGATCCGCGCGGTCGCGGGCCACGGCCTGGTGCTCCACACCGGCGGGGAGGCGTCCCTGGAGGAACCGGCGGCACTGCTCCGCGCGGCGGCGGGGTTCGGGCTGCGAGCCTGGGCCGCCGCCCACAGCCCGGTGGGGCGGGACCGGTTCGCCGCGTTGCTGACCCGGAACACGGAATCGGAAAGCCCGTCCTCCGCCGAGTCGGACAGCCCCGCCCCGGATGGCGGCCCCCGTGCCGCCACCGTCGCCGGACTGCTGTCCGGTGCCGAAGGCCCCGGGCGGGACACGGACGGTGCCCTCGATCTGGATCTGCTCGTCGTGCTCGACGCGCCTCAACTGGACGTCGAGACGGCGGCGTTGGTCAGTGAGTCGTTGCCGGACGGGGCCCGGCTGGTACTGGCCGGGGATCCGGGAGTGTTGTGGTCGGCGGGTCCTGGGCGGGTCTTCGCGGATCTGCTCGCGTCGAAGGCCTGCCCCCAGGTCGTCTCGCGGCGGCCTGATCCCGGTCCCGTGGGCGAGCTGGTCTCGGGCATCGGCATCGGTGAGCTGAACCAGGTGGAGGCTCCCGGCAAGGAAGTCGTGATCGTGCCGGTGCGCGACGCCGGTGAGGCCGTGCACCGGACCGTGCAGCTCGTCGCCGACTCAGTACCTCGCGTGATCGGTGTCCCGGCCGAGCAGACGGTGGTGATCACGCCGGGCCACGGCGGCGCGGCCGGCACCCGTGCCCTCAACGTGGCGCTGAAGGAGAGGCTCAACCCCGGCCCCGGCCGCTTCGGCGGCTTCGACCCCGGCGACCGGATCGCGTACTCCCCCGCCCCGGGCCGTACGGTTCCCGGCCGGGTGGTGAACGCCGACGCCGAGGGGCTGCACCTGGCGTGCGCCGGCGGCCCCGTCGTCGTACCGAAGGAGCGGGTCGAGCAGTCCGTGCGGCACGGGTGGGCGCTGACCGCGCACCAGGCCGTGGGGGTGCGGTGGCCCGCGGTGGTCGTGGTGCTGCCCGGGGACGCGGCGCAGGCGCTCAGCCGGCCGTGGGTGTACACGGCGTTCAGCCGGGCCGACCGTCACCTCTCCGTGGTGCACGGCGTGGACCGGGCACTGCCCCGGGCCGTCGCCGAGGTCCCGGCCAAGCCGCGTACGACCCGGTTGCCGGTCCTGCTGCGGCCGCAGGTCCCGGCGGAGGCCTGAGCCCGGACGGCAGCGGACGACAGACGGCGGCCGTCACCGAGGGAGTCCCTCGACGACCGCCGCCGTCGTTGTCCCGACAGCTGGGCGCGGTGCGGATCAGCGTCCCAAAAGCTGGGCGCGGTGCGGATCAGCGGTCCGCTTCCAGCGCCTCCAGGTCCTCGTCCTCGTCGAGATCGGCGTCCAGGTCGGGATCGAGTTCGTCCTCGGCCTCGTCCACCTCGTCGATGTCGTCCAACTCGTCGTTGATCTCGTCGTCGAAGACCGCGCTGACGTCGAAGCGGCACACCACCCGCTGCGGGTCGACGCCCTCGAAGGGGGCCTCCAGCCAGGCGCCGGGTTCGGCCGTCTCGTCAGCGGCGGTCACCCACAGCGTGGAGTCGCCCTCTTCGAGGCCGAACTCCTTGGGCCGGGAGGCGATCTCGTCCGCCTCGAACTCGTCGAAGAGGATGCCGAGCGCACCGTGGATCGTGCCGGAGGCCTCCGTGCCCGTGCCGTCGCCGACCGCCGCCTCGACCCGCTGCGCCTGGGCCAGCAGCCGCTGCGGCTCCGCCACGGCGTAGTCACGGCGGATCAGCACGCTCACCGCGTTCGGCTCCTCCGGGCCGGTGTACGGCGGCAGGGAGTCGTCCGTACCGGGGATCTCGAAAGGCGTGACCTCGTCATAACGGTCGTAGAGCAGCTCGTCGTAGACCTCGGCGGCCGCGGCGAGCTGGTTGAACGCCTCGTAGACGGCCGGGTCGTCCTCCCCCGACCGGGCTTCGACCGCGGCCAGGTGGCGGTCGAGCGCGGTCTTGACCGCCTCGGCGGCGGCGCGTACCTCGGCAGCGGTGGGCTGCGCAGCATCAGACATAGTGCAGACGCTATCCGTACCGGGGCTCTGCCCGCACAATAGATGCGATGCCGGAATACGAATTTGTCGACGTGTACGTGCCGCGCGGGGTCTCCCGCAAGGACGCCACACGTCTGCTGACGGACCATGCCGAGTACGGACACTGGGAATTGGACCGACTGAGCCTGCTGCGCGACGGCAGTCGCAGGGTGCGGCTGCGCCGGCGGATCATCCGCCAGGTGCGCGCCACGTGGTGAGCTGAGCCGGGCGAAACGGAGCGGGCCCCGACAGTGCGGGGCCCCTCCGTTGCGCAGATCACATGGTCCGGGTCACATGTGCCCGGGAGTCACACCGAGGCCCGCGCCTTGCGGTACAGCACCGCGCCCGCGAGCAGCGCGCCCGCGCCGACCGGCAGGGCGAGGCCGAGCGGCAGTTCGCTGCCGGTGTGCGCGAGCTGGGCGCCGCCCTGGGACTGGACGCCGGACCGCGCACCGGGCTGGTTCACGTGCACGGAACCGATCGGCGTCTGACCGCCCTTGACCGGCGAGGTGCCCGGTGAGGTGGGGTGGGTGGGCGTGCCCGG
>NZ_JBXVPZ010000029.1:0-43144 GCF_057961495.1 Streptomyces sp. P5F9
GCGACGAGCAGGGGCACGAACATGCTCAGGAGCGAGCCGAAGGCGACGAACAGGATGATGCCGGCGGCGGCGATGCCGATCGCTTCGGTGCTCTGGGTGGTGCCCTCGGCCGCGCCGCTGACGGCCTGGCCGCCGAGTTCCACCTGGAGGTCCGCGGCACGGGCGGCTCGGGCCGTGTCCACGACCCGGGTGATGTCGGCGACCGGTATCCGGTCGGCCGTCGCGTCGAAGGTCACCGTCGCGTAGGCGGTGGTGCCGTCCTTGCTGATCTGCGGTGCTCCGGTGGGGCCGTACATGCTGGTCACCGAGGCGACCGAAGGCAGCTTCGCGACCTTGGCCAGCATCGGGGTGACCTTGTCCCGCACGGCGGCGTCCCGGACCGAGCCGTCGCGTACGTGCACCACGATCTGGCCGCTGTCCCCGGCCTGCTGGGGAGCGGCGGACTGGAGCAGCGCCTGTGCCTTGGCGGACTCGGCCCCGGGCAGGCTGAACTCGTTGGAGTAGCTGGTTCCGAGCATCGCGTACGGCACGGCGAGCGCGACCAGCAACGCGGCCCAGATCCCGACGACGACAAGGCGGTGGCGGAAGCACCATCTGGCCAGTGCGGACATGACTGAACAACCTTCTTCTCTACGGGAGACGAGACGGAACGGGACCGCTCGCGCGACGGGCGAGGCATGAGGGGTGTGGGGTGAGCCGGTCCGGAGGCAAGCGGCCGACGTCAGTCGGCCGGGATCAGCCGGCCGGGGTCAGGCGGCGGATTCAGGCCGCCGGGGACGCGGGCGTGGCGGGGATCGGCTTGCCGAGCATGGCGCACACCGCGGCGTTCACCAGGGACTGGTTGGCGGCGCCGGGCTTCGGCGAGGCCAGACCGAAGATCGTGGAGGTGAGGACCGAGGCGGTACGCCGACCGGTGGCGTCGGTATAGGCCTCGCTGGAGTAGCCGGGGACCTGGCCGTTATGGCCCCAAACGGTGCCGCAGGGGGTGACGACCTTCTCCAGGCCGAGCCCGTACCGGCGGTTCGGGAACTCGGACTCCTCGGCGACGGTGGTCTTCATCTCCTTCAGCTGGGCGGTCGGCAGAAGCTTGCCGGACAGCAGCGCGCTGTCGAAGCGGGCCCAGTCCTGCGCGGTGGAGACCATGCCGCCGGCGGCCCACTCCGTGCTGGCGTTGATGAAAGTGGTGTCGACGTATCCCGCGGGCCGGGCCGGGCCGGCGAACGCGGTCCCGGCGGGCGTGCCCGGAGGGAGCAGCGCGGCAAGGCGAGCGGCGTCGGGCTCGTAACCGTGGGCGAGTACGGGGCTCTTCGCGGTGCCGGTGCCGACGCCGGAATCCGTGCCCGTACCCGTACCCGTGTCGGTGTCGGCGCCGGTGACCAGGTAGGTGTTCTTCAGGTGGAGCGGACCGGCGATCCGCTGCTGGATCAGGTCGCCGAGGGTGTGTCCGGTCACCTTCTCGGCGACGAGGCCGAGCGCGACGTAGTTGGTGTTGCTGTAGGCGTAGTCCGTGCCGGGTGCGAACAGCGGGTCGTGCCGGACGCCGGCGGCGATTAGCTCCCGGGGCGTCCAGATCCTGGTGTCCTGGCCCGTGAACGCCTTGAGCACGTCGGGGTCGTTGGTGTAGTTGAACAGGCCGCTGGTGTGGTTGAGCAGCATGCGTACGGTGATCGCGGACCCGTTGGGAACCAGGCCGGGCAGCCACGCGTCGACCGGGTCGCTCAGCTTGAGCCGGTGTTCGGCGACCAGTTGCAGGACCACGGTGGCAACCATCGTCTTGGTGTTGGAGCCCATCCGGAACTTGTCCTCCGCGGCAAGGGTGTGGTCGGCCTTGCTCCAGGGGGCCTGCCGGGCGATCTCGATCGGCCGTCCGTGACCGTCGTCGACCTGAACGATCACCCCGGGGGCTCCGGCGTCCACGTCCTGCTGGGCAAGCTCGGCCAGCCGGGCCTGCTGGGACACGTCCGCGCCGACGGGTGCGGACGGCTGCTGGGCCGCCGCCCCGCCGCAGGCACCGAGCGTGCCGGTCAAGGCCGCGGCCACGAAAAGTGTCAGGCCTGCCTGGCGGCGGTGGCGCGGGGACGACGCGAATGCGGTCATGAGGGGCCTCCTGAACGAGAGGACACCGGCCTCGGATCGTCCGACGCCGGCGCACTGATGCAGGCCACTGCTCGGCGGCGGTGCTGCCGTCGATGCCTGCCTGCCCTTCCAGCCTCGCCGGGCCGGGGCAACGGAACACGGGGGCTGAGCCCCCAGGGGGGTGGAGAAAACCCCACTGTGCGGCCCCCGGCCACCCGGTCATGATCGAGGCGATCGAGGTACGCCACCGGTGGTCACGGACCACACCGGCCGCACGGACCGGTGGCGACCGGGAGGCCGGTCGCCCCGACACCGATGCACGATGATGGAGCGTGATGACCGATTCCAGCGCGAGCCGCTTTCCCGGCGGCGCCCCGCCCTCCGGGGCACGCCCGGTGCCCGGCGGCCATGGCCCGCGCCACGGTTCCGCGCCGCTCTCCGGTTTGGCCCTGCGGGTGAGCCTGCTGGGCTGGTCGCTGGTGCTGCTGCTCGGCACGGTCCTGGGTACCGGCCTGGCCACGCTCTGGATCACCTCGGTGTCGGTCGTCGCGCTCGGGGTCGGCATCCCGCTGACCCTGCTCGCGACCGTCCTGGTCCGCTGGTTCGCCGGACTGCACCGCCACTGGGCCGCCGACCGGCTCGGCGAACCGATGCCCGGGCCCTACCTGCCGCCCCCGGACGCCGGTTGGCCGACGCGGCTGTGGGCGTTCCTGCGCGACCCGGCGACCTGGCGGGACTGGGCCTGGCTGGTGGTCAACCCGATCACCGGCTGGTTCACCTACGGGCTGTCGTTCATCCTCTTCCTCGGCGGCGTCTTCTACCTGATCTATCCGCTCCTCTACCAGCTGACCCCGCCGCAGGTGTTCCGCACCCCCCTGGGCAACGGCTTCCGCCTGCACAGCGTCCAGGAGTCGTTCGTGATGGTCCCGCTCGGTCCTGTGCTCCTCCTGCTCTGGTACACCACCGCCGTGCGCCTGGCCAACCTCAACGCCCTGGTGATCCGCTCCCTGCTCGGCCCGACCGAGCAGGCGCGACTACGGGCCCGTGTCCAGCAGTTGGCGACCTCGCGGGCCGACACCGTCGACACCCAGGCCGGTGAACTGCGTCGGATCGAACGGGATCTGCACGACGGCGCGCAGGCCCGTCTGGTGTCGCTGGGTATGAGCCTGGGCCTGGCCGAGCAGATGCTGCCCAACGATCCGCAGGCCGTCCAGCGGATGCTGGCCGAGGCCCGGGAGGCGACCACCGACGCCCTGGCCGAACTGCGCGACCTGGTACGCGGTATCCATCCGCCGGTCCTGGCGGACCGTGGCCTGGACGGCGCGCTGAGGGCCCTGGCCCTGGTCAACCCCATTCCGACCACGGTGGTGGCCCGCCTGCCCGGACGGCTGCCCACACCCGTCGAGTCCGCGGCCTACTTCGCCGTCACCGAGGCCCTGTCGAACGCCATCAAGCACGCCCGGCCCCAGCACATCCGCATCGAGGTGGAGTTCACAGCCCACCCGGGCGGCAGCACGGGGGAACTGACGATGCGGGTGTCCGACGACGGCTGCGGGGGCGCCGCCATCGGTGCCGGCACCGGCCTGCACGGCATCGCCCGCCGCCTGGCCGCCTTCGATGGCACCCTGACCGTCGACAGCCCGCCCGGCGGACCCACCGAGATAAGGATGTCGTTGCCGTGCGCATCGTCGTAGCGGAGGATCTCGCCCTGCTCCGCGAGGGCCTGATCAGGATCTTCCAGGCCAACGGCTTCGAGGTCGTGGAGGCCGTTGACAACGGCCCCTCGCTGATCCGGGCACTGACAGCCCACCGGCCCGACGTCGCCATCGTCGACGTACGCCTGCCCCCGACCTTCACCGACGAGGGCCTGCGGGCCGCGATCGACGCGCGCAGGCAGATCCCCGGGCTGCCCGTCGTAGTGCTCTCGCAGTACGTCGAGCAGCTCTACGCCAGGGAGCTGATGTCGGACCGCGCCGGGGCCGTGGGCTATCTGCTGAAGGACCGGGTCATGGCCGTCGACCAGTTCGTCGACCATGTCCGGCAGGTCGCCTCAGGCAGTACGATCATGGACCCCGACGTGGTCGCCGCTCTCCTGACCCACCGCTCGGCCGACCCTCACCTGCTGGCGCTGACCCCACGTGAGCACGAGGTCCTCTCACTGATGGCCCAGGGCCGCTCCAACGCCGGGATCGCCGCCCTGATGTTCGTCAGCGAGAAGACCGTCAGCAAACACAGCTACAACATCTTCACCAAACTCGGCCTCGAACCGTCCGAGGACGACAACCGCCGGGTCCTGGCCGTCCTCGCGTACTTGGAAGGCTGAGTCCACCACAGCCGCTGAGCGGTCGCGTCCGGGGGCCGTATACGCCGCCACCCGGCGCGGCCCCGGGCCCGGGACGAACTCGGCACCCGAGGCGTTCATCGCACCCCCGCCCTCAACACCGTAGGACGGAACCATCCCTCCACGACCAGCCGCCCCACAAGAAATCGCTGGTCAGGCCCGCAACCGTCTGTGAATAGTCCCCCGGGGGAACACGCCCGCTCCCGCGAGACCGTGCGCCCCCAGGGCCTGCTCGTCGCGTGCGCCCTGACCGGAAACGCGAGACCTGCTGGACCCCTGCAACCACCGCCGCACCGGCGAGCCGTGGACAGAGGATCCCTGGGACCGCGCCCGGCGAGACGAAGCTTCCGGACGGGTCGATCGGCGCCTGGCGCGCGACAGGGAGTCACCCGCCACGACGCAACGCGAGTCGTGCGGCGCCGCCACCTCGATACACACCTGTCATCGTCGGCGGAGCCGACCACGCCTGCGGCACGGCACTGTCCACGGCGGATCAGCAGACGGAGATCGCCCCACGTCAGGACCGGCTTCGCGTCGTCCTGGACCGCACGTCACCCCCCGCCCCCACGGCTGGCCGGCATCTTCGCCGACTCATAACTGCAAAAATATTCGGATGAAATTGTTGACAATCTTGCCGCCCTGGACTTCAGTCGGTGCACGGCTTTCGGCCATGCCGAGCGACCGACATCGATCCGAAGACCTTGGGAGGCCTGATGGAGATCGTGGACACGCACACCCACGTCATCTCACCGGACACCGCGCGATATCCCCACGCCCCTGTCGGGGGACGACAGTCCGCGTGGTCACAGGCCCACCCGGTGGACATCGACGGCCTGACGCACGCACTCGACGGGGCGGGTGTCTCAAGGGCGGTGGTGGTGCAGGCGTCCACGGTCTACGGCCACGACAACCGATATGTCGCCGAAGCGGTCCGCTCCCACCCGGACCGGTTCGTCGGGGTCTACTCGATCGACGCCCTGGCCGACGACGCCGTAGCGGAGATCAAGAAGTGGCAGGACCAGGGACTGTCCGGCTTCCGTCTGTTCACCACCGGGACCACGATGCCTGGTCAGGCGGACTGGCTGGGCGATGAACGTTCGTATCCCGCTTGGGCCTACGCGGAGGAGAACGACATCCCCGTGTGTCTGCAGATGACGATCCAGGGGCTGCCCGCCCTGCAGAACCTGCTGGAGCGCTTTCCCCGTGTGCGGGTACTGCTCGACCACTGCGCGCGCCCCGACCTGTCCGACGGCCACCCGTACCGACTGTCGAGGAAACTCTTCGAGTTGGCGATCCACCCCGGTGTCCACCTGAAACTCACCCACCGCGCCCTGGAGGCCGCCAAGGCGGGCAAGTCCACGACCGAGGCTTTCCTGACAGACCTGGTGGCCTCGTACGGTGCCGGACGTATCGCGTGGGGCTCCAACTTCCCGGCGGCGGAGGGAACTCTCTCCGACATCCTCGACGAGGCCCGCGGCGCGCTGTCCAGCCTCTCCGACGACGACCTGAGGTCGGTCTTCGGCGGTACGGCCCGCGCGTTCTATCCCTCCCTCGCGACGACGGGCGAAGCCCGTGCCTGAGCCCGCCGTCCTGCGAACCGTCCTCGCCGACCACCCTCACACCGCGAAGCTGAAGAGCGGCGAACTCCGTGACGAGCGGGTCACCCTGTCGTTCATCGACATCGCACCGGTCCACCGGGCCTTCGCACCCATGGTGCGCGAAGAGGCCTACGACCTCAGCGAGTTGGCCGTCGTGACCGCCTTGCAGGCCGTCGCCTACGACCGTCCCGTGGTCCTGTTGCCGGCCGTGGTGGCCGCGCGCTTCCAGCGCGGCTGTCTCATCGCCCACGCCTCACGACCTGTCACCCCGGCACAACTGGCCGGCACACAAGTCGGTGTGCGTTCGTACACCCAGACCACGGGCATGTGGGTGCGCTCGCACCTCGCCGAGGACTTCGGTCTGGCGGCACGCGACATGCGATGGATCACCCACGAGGAACCCCACGTGGCCCAGTACACGGACCCCGACTTCGTCAGGCGCGGAAGCGGCGGGGCCTCCCTGCCCGCCATGCTGCGCGAGGGCCGGATCGGCGCCGCGATACTCGGCAACGATCTCCCCGAGGGAGAGGAGTTCGTTCGCGTCGTCCCGGACGCCGACGCCCGCGACGAGCGGTGGTGGCACCAGCACGGGTACATGCCCGTCAACCACATGGTCGTCGCCGGTGCGTCGGCCTGCCGCCGGGACCCGCAGGCGGTCCGAGCGGCGTATCACCTTCTGCTCAGGGCCGACGCCGCCGTCGAGCGCCCGGCCGGCGTACCGTCCCCGACCCTCTTCGGCTTCGACCGCCTGCGCGAGCCGATCGAGCACATCGTGGGGGCCTGTCTGGAACAGGGACTGCTGCCCAGAAGACTCACACCGGACGAGATCTTCGAACCGGCAAGGAGCGTTCTCGGCAGCGACGCCGACTGAGCCCCCGTACGCCGACTGCTCCGGCCGGACTCCCCGATTTCCCGACCGGTGTTCCCCAACCGGTTCTCCCCGCCAGTCTTTCAACGAAGAAACTGGAAACGACGATGAGTGAAGCAACATCCACGGCCACACCCGTGCAACCGGTCAAACCGCGCCACCGCTTCTACCACGACCTCGCCTTCCAGGTGATCGCCGGAGTCGCACTGGGCGTCGTCGTGGGCAATTTCGCCCCGTCCGTCGGACACCATCTTCAGTTCCTCGGCGACATCTTCATCCACCTCATCCAGATGGTCGTCGGCCTCATCATCTTCTGCACCGTCACCCACGGCATCGCCAGTGTCCGTGATCTCGGCAAGGTCGGCCGTATCGCGGTGCGCGCGCTCGTGTACTTCGAGGTGATCACGACGATCGCCCTCGTCATCGGGCTCGTCGTGGTCAACGTGCTCCGCCCCGGTGCGGGCATGCACATAGATCCGTCGTCACTGCACGCGGCGGCGAACACCGCACCCGCCAAGTCGGAAGGCTTCGACGACTTCCTCGTCAGTCTGGTGCCCACATCCGCGGTACAAGCGTTCGCCGAAGGAGACATCCTTCAAGTCCTGGTGTTCTCCGTTCTGTTCGCCTGCGGACTGGCCTCTCTCGGCGATCGGGCACAACCCGTACTGGACATCGTCGGCAGCGTCCAGCAGACCCTGTTCTGGATCATCGGCAAGGTCATGCGCATCGCACCGCTCGCGGCCTTCGGCGCCATCGCGTTCACCGTGTCCAAGTACGGACTGGGCACACTGACCTCGCTCGGGAAACTGATCGGAGTCTTCTATCTGATCGTCCTGCTCTTCTTCCTCCTGGTTCTCTGGCCGGTGTCACGGTATGCGGGCATCAGCCTGTTCAAGCTGATGCGGTACTTCCGCGCGGAGCTGTTCCTCGTGCTCGGTACCAGTTCCTCGGAGAGCGTCTTCCCTCAACTCACCTCCAAGCTCAAGCAACTTGGAGTGGACGAGCCCGTGGTCGGCCTGGTGCTTCCCACCGCGTACAGCTTCAATCACGACGGGACGTGTCTGTACTTCGCCTCGGTCAGCGTCTTTCTGGCGCAGGCAACCGGCAGTGATCTGGGATGGCAGGCGCAGGTCGGTCTTCTGCTCGTCCTGCTGCTCACGTCCAAGGGCGGCGCGGGAGTGTCGGGATCCGCGATCGCCGTGCTGGCACTGACTCTGAGCGCGACGCACAAGATCCCGGTGGACAGCATCGCCCTGGTCCTCGGTATTCACAGCATCCTGTCGGCCGCCTTCGTCTTCACCAATGTCGCCGGCAACTGCGTGGCGACACTCGTGGTCGGGAAATGGGAGAACGCCATCGACCGGGACCGGCTGCACGCGGAGCTCGATGCCGGGTACCAGACAGCCGCATGACACCCACCCGCGAGCGGAACGGGGCCATGCGGGGCTATCTCAGACCGGCCAGGGACGGCAGGCACCGGGGGCCGACGCCAGTGTCCGGCCGCACACCACCGCCCGTAGCCGCAACCTTCCGATGACACACATCCCCGAGGCAGCCTCCAGGCCTGCGACATCACCCGCGCCGGGCCCGAAGGCTGCGCCGATCGACGGCGTACCCCCTCCCAGATTTCTTTGACGCCATTGGACCGCGCGCCCGGCACCGCCCTGCGCCGAGTCACGACGAGGCCTCCGCGAGAGGGAAGAATTCATGATCATCGACTGTCACGGTCACTACACGACCGCCCCGCCGGCCCTGGAGGCATGGCGCCGGCGGCAGACCGCCTCCCTCACCGATCCGTCCGCCGCCCCCGCCCGCACGGACCTGCGCATCGGCGACGACGAACTGCGCGAAACCATCGAGCCGAACCAGCTGCGGCTCATGGACGAACGCGGCATCGACATCACCGTCTTCTCGCCCCGCGCGTCCTTCATGGCCCACCACGTCGGGGGCTTCGAGACGTCCGCCGCCTGGGCGGCGATCTGCAACGAACTCTGCTTCCGCGTCAGCCAGTTGTATCCGGAGCGCTTCGCGCCGGCCGCGATGCTCCCGCAGTCGCCGGGCGTCGATCCGGCCACCTGCGTGCCCGAACTTACGCGCTGCGTCGAGGAGTTGGGCGCCGTCGCGGTCAACCTCAACCCCGACCCTTCGGGCGGCCACTGGACCGCCCCGCCGCTCACCGACCGCTCGTGGTACCCGCTCTACGAGAAGATGGTGGAGTACGACATCCCGGCGATGATCCACGTCAGTACGAGCGTCAACCCGGCCTTCCACACCACCGGCGCGCACTACCTCAACGCCGACACCACCGCGTTCATGCAACTCGTCCAGGGCGACCTCTTCGCCGACTTTCCCACCCTGCGGTTCGTCATCCCGCACGGCGGCGGCGCCGTACCACTGGGGCCGCTTCCGGGGCCTCGCGATGGCACTCGGCAAACCGCCGCTGGAGCAACACGTCCTGAACAACGTCTACTTCGACACCTGCGTGTACCACCAGCCCGGCTCCGACCTCCTCTACGACGTCATCCCGGCCCGCAACATCCTCTTCGCCTCGGAGATGATCGGCGCCGTCCGCGACATCGACCCGTGCACCGGCCACCACTTCGACGACACCCGCCGCTACATGGAGGCCGCAGACCTGCCCGCCGACGACCTGGCGGCGGTCCAAGAACACAACGCCCGCACCGTCTACCCCCGCCTCGACGCACTGCTGAAGCGACAGGGCCGGTGAACGGTCCGGCGCCGAGCATCAGGTGCGATCGAGTCCCTGCGCCTCACCCACGGTCCTGGTCGACGTCGAGGCCCGTACAGGGCCTCCTCGCTGGCGCCGACCAGGAGGTTCCCACGCCGAGGCGCGCCAGCCCAGGCAGTTGGTGTCCGTCCTGTGTTCCGGGCAGCCCTCCGAGAGGACAACGGGTGCCGGTTCTCCGACGTACGAAGGCGCAGGCAGACACCGACACCTCCACGAACCCCGGACGTCGGGTCTGCTCAACGGCGGGCCGGGGGAGGAAAGCTGCGCAGGATCAGGATGGTCGAGAAGGGTCCGCAGGAGGGCTGTGTCGGCAGTCATCGCGGCCCTGGCGGCGGCGATGACTGTCGACACAGCCCGCTGGGTAGCCGCTCACCTCGACGCCGTAGTCGTCGTAGAGGCCGTCGTGCTGGGTGTCGGCGCGATGGAGCAGCAGTTGGTCGCGGGAGCGGCGCCGCAGTGGGAGGCTCGGGCCGGGCAGGAGACTTCATTGAATCCTCCCCTCCCTGAAGGGAAGGGGATTCCTGGCTCAGGCCGCCTCTTGGAGCAGCACTCCTGGAGGTCTTGCGCCATCAGCACCAGCCGGGTTGAGACCAGCCCGGACGAGCATCACGCGGGCGGAGTTCTTGTCCCGTGGGGACACGGCTCCGCACGCGGTGCAGGTATAGGTTCGTTCCGAAAGGGGCAGTGCGTGCTTGGTTCTCGCTCCGCACTGCGCACAGTCCATCGTGGTGTGCGCCGGGTGGACCAGGTGCACGGCCCGGCCGTACTTGCGGCCCATCTCGACCAGGGCCTGCTTGGTGGCGCCGATCGCCGCGTCAGCGGCCTTCCTGGCCATGGTGGTCCGGGCCAGGAACTTCGGACGGAAGTCCTCGACCGCAAGCGCGTCGTGGTCGCGGACCACGGACTTGGCCCACTTGCGACCGGTGTCCTGGCGCTGGCGTGTGACCTTCTTGTGCGCCTTGGCCCGCAGTTTCTTCGCCTCACGGTAGCCCTTCGATGCGGGCCGGCCCTTCTTCGGCTTGCGGCGGGCCATCATCCGGTCGTACCGGGCCAGTTTCGTCCGGGCCTTCTTGCCGTACTCGGCGTGGGGGAGGTCATGTGTGTCGGATGTAGTGGTCGCGGTCTCCTTCACGCCCCAGTCGATGCCGATCACCGCGCCCGTTTCGGGTAGCGGCAGGGTCTCGGCGGGCACGACAAACGAGCAGTACCAATGCCCGACGCTGTCCTGATAGACACGCACGCTGGACGGATCGGCCGACAGGTCGCGCGACCACACAACTGTCAGGGCGATTCCGCCCGCCAAGTGCAGACGGCCGTCCTTGAGGCGGAACCCGTTCCGGTTGTAGTTCAGGCTCGGGAGCGCTTCCCGCTTCTTCTTGCACTTCGGCATCCTGCCGCGCTGCCGCATCGGCAGACGCTCCCGGATGTCCTTCTGCGCCTTGGCCTTGGCCTTTCCGAAGTCGCGAATGATCTGCTGCTGAGGAACACTGCTGCCTTCGCGGAGCCATGGCATGGCCTGCCGAGCCTGGGTCAACAGCTTGTCGAGCTGAGCCGGGCCGCACGTGCGTTTATCCGTGTCCTTGGGCCGGTCCTTGTTCCACATGTGGGTCTGCCTGGACTTCGCGCAGCACTCGTTCCACACCCACCGACACCGGTCCCACTCCGCCATCAGTGCGCAAAGGGCGGTGGACGACACACGGATGCGGTAGGTCCACCGGGCATGCCCGGCCCCTCCCGCTTCCTTTAGTGTCGACATACCGTCATAATAGCACCATGGATAACGAGGTACGCATGACTCTGCGGCTCCCCGAAGACCTCCGTAACCGGCTGGCCGCCCACGCCAAGTCCGAGCGGCGCTCCCTCAACTCCGAACTGGTCTACATGTTGGAGGTCGGCCTCCGCGCCGCCGGGGTCGACGAGGAAACGCCCTGACGGCGATCCCCCTTTCCCTGCCCCGCTACACGGGAAGCCTGATTCCTCCCCGCCCTGAAGGACGGGGCATCCTCCGGTTATCAGGTGAGGGCGTCCGCACGGTGAGCCTCGCCCATGCCCGGGTCGGTGAGGGCTCACCGTGCGGACCGGGACCTGAGCCATGGGGCGAGGTTGTACCGGTGGTGCGGACTCGGGCAGGCTGGCTTCCCCGTCGCCAGGAGGAGCGGGAGGACCAGAAGGAGTCTCAGGCATGATCGACTGGGTGCCTCTGCGTACCGGAGCACGGCCTGTCCCCTCGCCCTTGGCCACGCCACTGGTCTGGGCAGCGGCAACCGGCGGCGCGTTGGTGCTGGTGGCCCTGCTCAACGCGCTGATAGGTCCCGGTCGTCCATCGTCGGCGCTGGCCGCGCTGTCCCTGCTCTCGGTACTGCTCGGCCTGTGCGCCCGCTTCTCGGCGGCCCCCGGGACCGCGGTGCTGTGCTGGCTCTTCCTCAACGGCTTCGCCGTCCCGCCCGCCGGCACTCTCACCTGGGCCGGACACCGCGACGTGTTCTGGCTCGCCTGCCTGTTCGCCGCTGCCCTGGTGGGCACGGCCCTGGCCCGACTCCTCCACGCCCGAGCCGCCTATCGCCGTCTCACCACGGACACCGGCGGCCCGACACGGACCGGATCATGAACGGCGGAGCCGCTCGCCGGGCCGTACCACCGTGCGGCCGCCCAGGATGCCCTCTCCGAGCAGGCCGCTCGGTCGGGTGACGGCCGACGCCGTCGTCACTGCTCACCGAACCGAAAAGAGCCGTTTCCGGGCTTCATGGCCAGATCCCTCCTATCGTGGAACGACACAGTGACCCTCGGCGTCGAAGCGGGCAGGCCATGCAGGATCCGGAGATCGACTATGAGGCGGTCTTCCGCGACCTGCCCGGCATGGTGGCGCTGCTCACCCCCGAGCTGATCTACGTCGACGCCAACCGGGACTTCGAGCGCCTGTCGGGACGCAAACGCGAGGAACTGGTCGGCCGCTACATCTTCGACGTCTTTCCCGAGAACCCCAAGGACCCGGCGGCGGCCGGCATGCGCGAGACCCGGGAGTCGATGCTGCGCGCGGCGACCACCGGCGAGCGCGACACCATGGCCCTGCTCCGCTACGACATCGAGGACCCTCTGCGGCCCGGCCGATGGGTGGAGCACTTCTGGAGCCCCGTCAACGCGCCCATCCGGGGCAAGGACGGCAATGTGACGCTCATCGTCCACCGGGTGGAGGAGGTCACCGAGTTCGTCCGGGCCTTCGGTGGCCGAGCCGACGACAGACGGTCCCGGATTCTGGAAGCCGAGCTGTACACCCGGGCGCGTGAGCTGCAGGAGGTCAACGAGCGGCTGCGCAGGGCACACGCCCATGAGCGCGAGGTGGCCCTGACCCTGCAGGCGGCGATGCTGCCCCCGCCGCGACCGGTCGGCCACCACCGGGCGGCCGTCCGCTACCGGCCCGCCGTGGATGCCCTGAACGTGTGCGGCGACTGGTACGACCTCGTCGACCTGCCCGACGGCGGAATGGCGGTCGCCGTGGGTGACGTCGTCGGGCACGGTCTGGCGGCCGCCTGCGTCATGGGCCAGCTGCGCAGCGCCTTGAGCGCGGCCTGCCGGGTCGCCGACGGGCCGGGCTCCGCCCTTGAGGCCCTCGGTCTCTACGCCCGTTTCGTCGAGGGCGCCGAGTCCGCCACGGCGGTGACGACGTTCATCGACTGGGACGACCACACCATCACCTACAGTTGCGCGGGTCACCCTCCTCCGGCGCTGCTCGACCCCGACGGCGCGGTGACCTTCCTCGACCAGGCCACCGACCCGCCCCTGGGCGCACGACCCGAGCATGTCGGCCGGCCGCAGACGAGCGTCCCCTTCGCCGAGGGCGCCACCCTCGTCCTGTACACCGACGGACTGATCGAGCGCCGTACGGAGGACATCGACCGCGGTCTGGCCCGCCTCGCCGCATCCCTCGCCCACCACCGGCACGCGGAACCCGAGCCCCTGGCCGACGCCCTCCTCGCCGACCTGCTCCCCGCCGAGGGCAACACGGACGACACGGCCCTGGTCGTCCTGCGGCTGTGACGGCGGCTTCGCCCGACGCCGTACCTGCGGCATACCTGGACGTGTAGCCCGGCACCGCGGGTCGGCGTCCTTCCCCCGTGCGGGTACCGGAGAGCGAGCACGGCCAGCCCCGGTCACCGGGTTGATCGGCGGCTCGTCTCGGCGCGTCCACGGCTTTCTCGGCCGATTGTCAGGTGAACTGCTCCGGGTCTGTCGGAGGCTCCGGACTGTCCCGAGTCGGGTGGAGTCGAGGTGCTCGGCCTCACGGCGGCCAGGCGCGGAGTTCGTACCCACCAGGCTGGTCCGGTCGGCGCCCCGGCCTGACCGGCAGCTCCGGTGCGCGCTTCTTCTGTCTGCCGTGGCGTCCCATCTTGGGCTTCCGCATCCGTCGGCCGACCCGGCATCGCCGGGAGGTGTCGGCGTCCACCGGTCCTCGGCGCGGTGACGAGGGGAGATGACACCTCTTCGGCGCCCTTGGGCTCACCTGGTCAAAGTGAGGGGACAACGGCCGCCGGCACGTCACACGTCCTTTGCCGGGCGAAGTCCCCGTGCTGGAACTCGGCACGGAGGTCGACCGCGACGCGGCTACGGGCAGCGACCGGGCCGCCTCACGGCGTCTGCTCGTGCACCCGTCGGCAGGCAACGGGATCGAGCACTCGGGCGACCGCATTACGATGACCGGCTGTTCGGACGGGCCGGCGTCCACCCCGGATGGACGCCGGCCTTCCCCGAGCGGCCGCGGTACGGCGCCGACCGGCCGGAACGGGGTGGTTCGTCACCTGACGTCGACGAAGTCGCCTGTCGCCGTGGACGGTCCGGTGGTGGGGGTTCCGGTGAAGACGAAGCGGTAGTAGCCGTCGGCCTTGGCCTTGGTGGTGGTCTTCAGCGTGCCTCCGACGCCGCTGGTGACGGTTTTCAGCGTCGTGTAGACGGAGCTTCCCTTCTTGCGGAACTGCAGGTGGACCGTCCGCCCCTGATACCCGGTGTAGGTGCCGCTCTCCCAGTTGGCGCGGGTCAGCTTCCCGGTGACCGTGATCGTCCTGCCCTTCTTCACCGGCTCGGGCGAGGCGTTGACCGTCACCCTGGCGTACCGCTTGAAGTTCGCCGTACCGGCAGCGTCGATCTCCGTCCAGTTGTCGTCGGTGTCCTGTGCCCCGGCGAGCACCTTCCAGGCGCCGGCGAGGCCGTTGTGGTCGAAGTCCCGCGCGGCGCTCACAGCGATGCTCACCTTGCAGGTGGCGGTGGTCGGGTCGGCCGGCGACACCACGCATGTTCCCGCCGGCGGATACAGCGGCAGGCTGCCGTCGGCGTCGTCGGTGTTGGGACCGTGCCACAGGTAGGCCCAGGAGGCGGCGACGCCCTCCGGGTCACGGGCCGTCCACGTGATCGTGACGGTCTTTCTGGTGGTCAGGCCGAGCACGATGTCCTTGCCTCCGTTGACCACGACGTTCGAGAACGTGGTGTCGTCGGCGGCGGCCGTGCCCGCCGCTTGGGCGGTTGCCGGAAGCACCGATGCTGAAAGGGCGGCGGTCAGGAAAGTGACGGCCACAGCCGGGCGCATACGCATGAAGTCCCCCCTCGGGACACTGGGTTCGCCGCTCCCCGCACGACGAAACCTGATGGTGTGTCATCGGTGGCTAGACCCGTGAGGGACGCTCCTGGTTGCCCTGTTCTTCGAACCAACGCCCGCATCCGCCGGGCAGGGCAACGACGTCCCCGGTGCAGGCCATCGCTGCGGTAGGTCCGGCGCAGCGCGTTATTCGCGTTGAGGGTCGAGGGGCGCCGCCATAGGCTCTCCGGCATGTCTCTTCGTCGTCGCATGCGTCGAGCGCTCCCGGAAGCGATGCGCGCGGGTGACAAGGCCGCGGTGAGCGCCCTTCGGGCAGCCCTTGGCGCGCTGGACAACGCCGAGGCGGTGCCCGTGCAGGAAACCGAGCTTCGTGGCTTGGCCCTTGAGGAATCGCCGGTCGGTGTCGGGGTCACGGAGAGGGCTCGGCGTGAGTTGGGCGAGCACGGTGTGGTCGGGATCGTGACAGCGGAAGCCGCCGAGCGTCTGGAGGCTGCGGCACAGTTGACCGCGCCCGCGCACGCGCACCGGGCCGCACGGCTCCGTGCCGAGGCCGCCGTGTTGCTTCATTTCCTCGACGATCCGAGCCCCGTGTAGGAACCGGCTTCGCTCACCCGCGCCTCGGAGCCGACGGCGACACTCCCCGGCGTCGGAGGAGTCCCCCGAGTCCCGGGTCCTCGGTCGTCGATCGCGCCCCGCGAACGAGCGACGCTCACTCACACGTCAGCGTCGGCATCCCCCAGTCCGCGTGGTCGTTGCCGTTGCCGTCGCCCGCGTCACCGGCCTTGAGGTCGATCACCTGGGCACCGCTGACGTCGACGTCGATCGGCAGCGCGGCCTGCCCGCCGCGGATCGTCGGCGTGGTGACCAGGGTCTTGCCGTCGGCGATCACGGAGAACGTCACCGTGCCCGCGCCGCCCGTCTCGTCGTCGACGCCGACCTCCGCCGTCAACCGCGAGCACTGTCCGGCGAGGTAGAGCTCAACGTCGCTTACGGAGTTGGTTCCCAGGCCCTTGGCGTAGCCGACGCCGGCGATGGTGATCGGGCGGCCGTCCCCGGCCGCCTGCTCGCCGACGCTGGTGTCCCGTTCCACCGGGCCCCAGCCGTTGGTGGAGGAGAGGAACGGCAGGTCGCTCACGTCGCTCTTCCCGGTCGGCGGAGCCGGTGGGATCCCGCGGACGATGCGTTCGTCTCCGCCGACCGCCTGCCGTCCGTTCTGCCGGTAGTGCACCGTGGTGGTGAGTGCCGAGGCGGATGGCAGCGTTCCGGTCGGCGGCTCGACCTGCCAGGTGAAGGTGGCCGATGTGCCGGGTTGCAGGCGCTTGACCGATGTGGGGCTGGTGGCACTCACGCTCCAGCCGTCGGGCGCGGAGAGCGACGCCGTCAGTCCGGAAGCGGACGGTCGGTCCTTCGGTACCCGTACCGTCGCCCGCGCGGTGAAGGGCTGTCCCGGCTGGGCGGTGTCCGGCACGTCCAGGGTGACGTCCGTTCCCGGACGCTTCGGCATGGCGTAACTGCGGGGGTCGTAGGACGGGCTGTCGTTCTGCGCGACGCGCAGGGAGGAGGCGTAACTGCCGTAGTTGGTCAGGGCGACCTTGCCGAGGCCGCCGGTGGTGCCGTCGAGGTTCCACACGGCGATGGCGATGCTGTTGTGGCCGTTCGGGTTCAGGATGCCGTTGGGGACGGGGAAGGTGTGCTGCGGGCCGAGGTAGTTGACGTAGTTGCCGACCTGCCAGCCGTTCACGAAGACCGTGGCGCGGTACTTGCGTGCCGGGTCGTCGGTGAACGTCAGCCCGAGCGAGGTGTCCTGGCCGTGCGGCAGGTCCAGGTTGGCGTCGGTGCGGTACCAGGAGACGCCGGGGGTCGTGTCGGTTGTCGGGAGGGACACCCGGTTCCAGTCGGTGTCCGGGTAGCCCGGCAGGGACCAGCCGGCCCGCTCTCCGTAGAGGCCGCCCGTCGACAGCGGGCCGCGGACGGTGTCCTGGAGGTCCTCGCCGCCCCGTACGCCCTGGAGGCGCCAGGTGACGGACGTCAGGGGCGCGCCGACGAGGGAGGCGCTGGTCAGTCCACGCGCGGTCTTGTTGCCGTTGGTGGAGTTGTAGTCCTCCTCGTGGCCCATGTTGACGGTGAGTACGGAGATGACGTTGTCGCCGCTGGACTTCACGGAACCTGCCGGGAAGGTGAAGTCGCCGCTGCCCGTGGTGGAGCTGCCCAGGAAGGTGCCGTTCAGCCAGGCGGAGAACGCCTGCGCTCCTCCCCCGGAGTCCGAGACCAGGTGGATGCCGGTCTCCTTGCCGGTGGTGCGGAATCGGCCGCGGTACCACGTGTTGCCGGTGTGGAAGCCGTAGTCGTCCGCGTAGAGCACCGGCAGCGAGTTGGCGCCGGAGACGCTGTTGGTGGTCGCCTTGTCGGCCACCTGCCAGCTGGTGTCGTCGAAACCGGGGGCGGCTTCGGGGGATTCCGCGGCGTGCTTCCAGTTGGTCAGTGTCGGCAGGTGGATCGGGGCGGCCACCGCGATCTTCCCGGTGAGGCTTTCCGTGTCGGTGGTGCGGGTGCCCAATGTCCGGCCGTTCCAGGTGACTTGGGCGGCGGAGGTGAACACCTCGATGTTCTTGTCGTCGGCGTTGTCGCCGGTGAATGCCACGGTGTGGCCGCCGTGCAGGCTGGTCGCCGTCCGCAGCAGGTGGGTGCCGCGCACGAGCACCGGGCCGCTCGCCGTGTCCTGACGCCAGAAGGTCTTCGCCGTGTCCTTGTCGCCGACGAGCAGGAGCAGCGGGCGCTGTCCGTCGCCGGTGATGCTGACGCGGATCAGGCCCTTGTGCGTGTAGTTGAGCCGCAGGTCTCCGGTGGCCGGGTCCCAACTGGTCGTGACCGTACCGCCGTTGGCGGTCACGGTGGGCTTGGCGCCGTAGCGCAGCACGGTCTCGCCGTCGCTGCCCTGATCGCCGTAGAGCACGCCGATGTCCCGGTCCCCGATGGTCGCGCTGGTCATGATCTCGGAGGTCGAATACTGCAACTGCGCTTCACCGAGGCGGTAGTTGGCCACGATCACGTGGGAGTCGCGGCCGTCGAGGGTGATCGCGGTGCCGGGCTGCTGCGGCACCACCGGGTAGGTCGCCTCCGCGGCGGAGTCGCTCGTCGGTACGTCGATGGCGTCTACGGCCACGTAGTTGTCCGTGGATCCCGAGCTGTGGTTCCCGGCGACGACGATCTTCAGCGTGTGTGCGCCGGGTGTCAGGCCGGTCTTCTGGAAGAGCACCGCCTGGCTCTCGCTGCCCGAGTCGTCGACCGTGGCCGTCTTGGTGCCGTCGAGATAGACGTCGGCGTTGCCGTGGTTGTTGGTCTTGGAGCCGATCCAGCGGATCGCGGTGCCGTCGAAGGGGACGGTGAGCGAGTCGCCGGCCTTGTTCGAGAACGACTCGGTGTGTTTGTAATCGCCGCCGGTGTAGCTCGTGTTGGCCACGTGCGACCACGAACCGGCGTACTGGAGCGCTGAGTCGGGGTCGTCCCAGGTGTAGGTGGTGTCATTGGTCGGCTGGGCGTTGAAGTCCAGGGAGATGTGGGTCTTGTCGGCTGCCGTGGAGGTGGAGTTCCCGTGCCGCAGTACGTGGAACTGCGTCTTGGTGTCGGGGTTCATCCGGGCGGTGTCCACGACCGCGGAGTCGTCCGGCGGTGTGGCTCTGATCGCCTCGGTCTTGGTCAGCGGAGCGACCGACTGCGTGAAGTAGCCGATGAGTTTGTCCTCGTCGTACTTCGGGTCGAGCTGGCGGGTCTCGCGGATGGCGGCGCCGTAGTCGTACGACGTGTAGTTCTCGGGCATGCCGAGCCAGCCCCAGTTGGTGCCGCCGTAGGTCATGTAGAAGCTCTGCGCGGTCGCGCCGACGGCGATGTTCTGCTTGTAGAAGACGTTGGCGAACTGGTCGTTGATCAGCTGGGCGCACTTGTCGTAACCGGGTCCGCCCCAGGGGTCGAAGGCGCCGCCCTGGAACTCCGGTGAGTACAGCGGTTTTCCGGCCGGGTGGTCGTAGCTGATGTCGGGGACGCCGTTCCACTTCGAGGGGTTGGAGCAGTCGAAGCCCTGGGGGTAGGAGTCCGGGCCGTCGACGTCCAGGGCGCCGGTGCCGGAGTTGAAGGTGCCGTTGTTGTTGCCGGTCAGCGGGACCGTGATGCCGTCGGCGCGGGCCTTGTCCTCCAGGTGCTGCATGTAGGAACGGCCGGCCGCCGAGCCGTTGTAGTACTCGTTCTCGACCTGGTAGGCGATAACCGACCCGGTGCCGTTGGTGAGTTGGTGGCGGGCGATGATCCGGTCGATCTGGGTCAGCCATTCGTCCGCGTACTTCAGGAACCGCGGGTCGTCACTGCGATTGTTCTCCGCCTTGGTGGTCAGCCAGCCGGGCAGGCCGCCGCTGTCGACCTCCGCGTTGATGTACGGCGCCGGGCGGGCGATGACGTAGAGCCCGGCCTCCTGGGCCATGTCGAGGAGCTTGTCGACGTCCCGCACCCCGGTGAAGTCGTACACGCCCGGCTTCGGTGAGTGGTAGCCCCAATCGAAGTACAGGGAGGTCGAGTTGAAACCGGCGGCCTTCATCTTCTGGAAGATGTCGCGCCACAGGTCCTGGCTCGGGAGCCGGAAATAGTGGAACTCGCCGGACCACAGGTAGGTGCGTTTGCCGTCGACGAGGAAGGAGTAGCCGTCGAGAGTCACGGTGTGCGCCTGCGGACTGGCGGCGGGCGGCTGTTCGCCGACGTCCTGCGCCGCCGCCGTGGCCGGCGCGGTCAGGCCGGCCGCCAGGACGATGGTCGCGGCTGTCGCGAGGATCGCCCTCCACCAGCGACGGCGACCGGGTCTCGCACCTTCCGAACCGTTCCGACCATCCCGCACGGCGGCCTCCAGACCGACTGGGCGAACAGCATCAAACAGACTCAGGCAAAGCCGAACAGTAAAGGGACGGGGGCCCAACCACAATGGGTCGGAAGAACACAGCCGAGAGGTCGGGTCCCGGGCTCACGTCCACCACGCGCAACAGGCACGGGCAGAACCTCCTGAGCCGCCCACGTAACCGCCCTGCGCGAAGGGCCCTTGGCGTCGCTCGGCTCGGCTCCCCTCAGATCGGCGACGGCGACAAAGTCCTGCCCGGACAGACATCGACGCGCGGTCCCGCCCTGCGGCAGCGGCCGGGGCGATCGCCTCCGGGAACTCCAGACCGGCGGTGGACTGCCCCCGCTCCAACCGCGCGTAGTACGACTGGCCCACCCGTGCGAGCACTGCCAGTTCCTCGCAGCGCGGACCGGCCACACCCACCGAGGGACATCTGTCCCGAGGTGTGCACAGGGAGAAGGCGAAGCCGCGCCCACCCGGACAGAGCGTCTGGGCGGGCGCGACGTGAACGCGTGGCGGTGGGGTCAGGTCGCGGCCAGCGACAGGTCTGCTGTCGTGGCGCGGCCCGGCAGCAGGGTCACTTCCTTGGACACCGGACGGTGGCCGGCGGCAGAGGCCGTGGTGATCCGCAGCGGGCTCGGGCGGGCGTCCAGCCAGGTACGACAGGGCGGTGAGCGGGCCCGTACGGATCCACTGAACCCCTCGTCGACATGGTCCTCGACCGTCAGCGCCCATACGTTCCGGGCCGGGTCCGTGATCAGGAGCCCGAAGCCCACGATCAGGGCGGCCTGACAGGCGGTCAGGACGCCGATGCGCGCCGCGGTACTGCCGGTGCCCCGGGGCAGAACAGTTGGCAGGCCCCGCCTGACCGCCTCAGGTTGGTCCCCGGTCGCTCCTGCTGCTCTTCCCGGCACGGCGGTCGACATCGGAGCTCCCGCGGGTCGGCGATCCTCCGGGACCGCGGTAGTGCCCGGGCCCACGACCGCCCGCACCACAACGACCGACCGTCTCAAGCCCGCCCTAGGAAGGTCGGACGACCTCCCGTACACGCGGGAAGTGGCAGGCCGCCCCGTCCCCGTCGAGCACCGGAACCTCCTGGTCACACCGTTTCCGCTCCCCCTCCCCCAGCTGCGGGTGGAGCGGGCAGCGTGCCCGGAACCGGCAGCCGTCGTAGCGTCGCGTCGGGCTGGGCGGGTCCCCGGCGAGCAGGATGCGCGACCGCTGCCGTTCCCGCTCACGTGCCGGATCCGGCAGGGGTACGGCGGAGAGGAGTGCCTGGGTGTAGGGATGCCGGGGTCGCTCGAAGACCTCGTCGACCGGGCCGGCCTCGACCGTGCGCCCGAGGTAGACCACGCTCACGCGGTCGGCGATGTTCCGTACGACCGACAAGTCGTGGGAGACGAAGAGATAGGCGAGGCCCAGCTCGTCCTTGAGGCGTTGCAGCAGTTCGAGTACGCCGGCCTGGACGGAGACGTCGAGGGCCGAGACCGGTTCGTCCAGGACGAGCAGTTCGGGTTCGACGGACAGCGCGCGGGCGATGCCGATGCGCTGCCTCTGGCCGCCGGAGAACTCGTGCGGGTAGCGGTCCGCGTGTGCCGGGTCCAGGCCGACCTGGGTGAGGAGTCCGGGCACGCGGCGGCCGATCGTCGCCCGGTCGGCGCCCTGGGTGCGCAGCGGCTCGGCGACGATGTCCCCCACGGGCATCCGCGGGTCGAGGGAGGCCATCGGGTCCTGGAAGACGATCTGGACGCGGCGGCGCAGGGCCTTCACCTCAGCCTTGCCGAGCCGGGCGAGGTCCCTGCCGAACAGCTCGATCGATCCGCCTTCCGGCCGGGCCAGTTCGAGCAGTTCGAAGAGCGTTGTCGACTTCCCGGACCCCGATTCGCCGACGAGGGCGAGCGTCTGGCCGCGCCTGATGTCGAGGTCGACGCCGTCGACGGCGTACACGGAGCCGATCCGGCGCTTGAAGGCGGTTCCTTTGAGGAGGGGGAAGGTTCTGGTGAGTCCGCGTACCTTCAACACCGTTTCGCCGGTGGGCGGTTGGGGTGCGCGGGGGGTGTCCATCCGGGGCACGGCGGCCAACAGCCGCTGCGTGTACGGCTCCTGGGGCCGTTCGAAGACGTCGACGGCCGCGCCCGACTCGACGACCCGTCCCTCGTGCATCACGGCCACCCGGTCGGCCATCCCGGCGATGACACCGAGGTCGTGGCTGACCAGGAGCACCGCGGCCCCGGTCTCACGCCGCGCGGTGCGCAGGACGTCGAGCACCTGCGCCTGGATGGTGACGTCGAGGGCGGTGGTCGGTTCGTCGGCGAGGATGATGTCGGGGTCGTTCGCCATCGCCATGGCGATCATCGCGCGCTGGCGCATGCCGCCGGAGAACTCGTGCGGGAACGCCCGTGCGCGCAGGGCGGGTTCGGGGATGCCGACGACGTCGAGCAGTTCGACTGCTCGTTCCAGGGCCTGTTCGCGGGAGACGTCCTGGTGGGCGCGTACCGCCTCGGCGATCTGGTCACCGATCCGGTAGACCGGCGTGAACGCGGACAACGGGTCCTGGAACACCATGGAGACCCGGCTGCCGCGAACCTTCGTGAGCTGCCGTTCCGAGGCGCCGACGAGTTCCTGGCCGTCGAGCCGTACGGATCCGCGCACCGCCGCGTTGCCCGGGAGCAGGCCGAGTACGGCGAGCGCGGTCGCGGACTTGCCGGAGCCCGACTCGCCGACGAGGCCGAGGACTTCACCGCGTTCGAGGGTGAGACTGACCCCCCGTACGGCGGGACGCCCGTCGAAGTCGACGTCCAGATCGGTCACTTGGAGTATCGGGCTCACCGGGAGGCGCCTTTCGAAGTGGGGTCCAGCGCGTCCCGCAAGCCGTCGCCCACCAGGTTCACCGCCAGGACGAACACGACCAGCAGACCGGCCGCGAAGAAGAACATCCAGGGGTACGTGACCGCCGCACTCGTCCCGTCGGCGATGAGCGTGCCGAGGGACACGTCGGGCGGCTGTACGCCGAAGCCGAAGTACGACAGGGCGGTCTCGCTCATGACGGCGCCGCCGACCTGGATGGTCGCGTCGATGATGAGGAAGGAGGCCACGTTGGGCAGTACGTGCTGCCAGATGATCCGGAAGGGTCCGACGCCCATGTACCGTGCGGCGCGCACGAATTCGCGCTCTTTGAGGGAGAGCGTCATGGACCGCACGACCCGCGCCGTGATCATCCAGGCGAAGAGTCCGAGCAGCCCGACCAGGGCGAACCATCCGCTGGAGTTCAGCCGGGGCGAGACGATCGCGATGATCAGGAAGGAGGGGAAGACCAGCAGCAGGTCCACGAAGAACATGAGGAGCCGATCGGTCCAGCCGCCGAAGTATCCGGCGCAGGCGCCGACGAGTGAGGCGAGCCCGGTGGCCAGCACGGCGACGAGCAGTCCGATGACGAGGGACTTCTGCAGGCCGCGCACGGTCTGCGCGAACACGTCCTGACCGATGCGGTTGGTGCCCCACCAGTGGTCCGCGCCGGGTGCGGCCCGCAGCGCGGTGTAGTCGATGTGGCTGTAGGACCAGGGGGTGACGTACGGCCCGACGAAGGCCAGCAGGAACAGCAGCACCAGGACGACGGCTCCGGCGAGGGCGGTGCGGTTGCGCAGGAAGCGGCGCAGTACGACGGTGGCACGGCCGGCGGGCGGCGCCGCGACGGATGCCTCTTCGGCGATGACGGCCGTGGTCATGGCGCCTGCCGGATGCGCGGGTCGAGCGCTGCGTGCAGGACGTCGGCGAGGAAGCCGGAGAGCAGCACGGTGACGGCGGCGAAGAGGTTCACGGCGACGACCGAGTTCACATCGTTCTTGCCGATCGACGCGACGAACCACTCCCCCATGCCGTGCCAGCCGAAGATCGTCTCCGTGAAGATGGCGCCGGTGAACAGCGCGAGGAAGCCGCAGGAGAAGTAGGTCGACATGGGGATGAGGGCCGTACGCAGTCCGTGTTTGAGGAAGACCGTGCGGCGGGCGAGGCCCTTGGCCCGAGCGGTGCGCAGATAGTCCGAGCCGAGGACGTCGAGCATCGTGTTGCGCTGGTAGCGGCTGTAGCTCGCGACGGCGAAGAGGGCGACGGAGAGGGTGGGCAGGAGCAGGTGCACGCCGCGGTCCTCGATGACGGTCCAGAGGCCGCCGGTCACGCCGGGGCTCTTCTCCCCTGTGAACTGGATCAGGTCCGTGCCGGTGGTCCGGTTGAACCAGATCGCGCCGGTCTTGAGGAGAATCGCCAGCAGGAACACGGGAGTTGAGAGCAACGCGAAGGAGGCGAGGGTGACGGCCCGGTCGCTGAACCGGTACTGCCGTACCGCCGTCCAGGCCCCGACGAGCACTCCCACGACGGTCCCGAACACGGTCCCGGCCAGCAGCAGCCGCAGGCTGACGCCGAGTCGGCGGCCGAACTCGGCATCGACGGAGGTGCCGTCGATGGTCTCGCCGAGGTCGCCGCGCACCGCGTGTCCGAGCCAGCGCAGGAAGCGGTTCAGCAGCGGGGTGCGGTCGTTGACGCCGATCTCGTCGAGATGGTGGTTCACCGAGGCCACGGGGATGGGCGGCTGCCGGCCGGCGTAGTACTCACGCGGATGAAGCGCGAGCGAGGCCAGCAGGTAGGAGAGGCAGACGGCGGCCAGGAGCAACAGGGCGTAGTAGCCGAGTCGTTTGGCCAGGTAGGCAGGCACAGAAGAAATGGTCCAGGCCTCCTGTTGCCACATTATGAAGAGAACATGTCAGGTGTCCAGGGGGTCTCCCCCGAGGGTCGTAGGCCGTTCTACGTTCGGTGCATCCACCTGAAGTCCCGGCGCGCCCACCGACGACCACCGGCCTCACGAAGGACACCGACATGCGACAGACCTCCGCCGCAGCCTGGATCGCCGCCACCGCGGCCACCGCGTTGCTGGTGACCGGTTGCGGCTCCTCCGACGACGGCAAACCCGTCGCGCGGAAGAACGCGGCCCCGGCCGGCAGTCAGGAGATCAACGCCCGTCCGCTGAGCGACATCGAGCAGGGCGGCACCCTCAAGCTGGCGATCTCGCAGTGGATCGCGGACTACAACCGCTACACCGCCAACGGCAACCAGGGCGACGCGACGGACATCAACGAGTTGGTGGAGCCCCGGCTGTTCTGGGCGGACGCCCAGGGCGAGTCCCACCCCGACACGGACTTCCTGCTCTCCGCCTCGGTGACCTCGACCAGCCCGCAGACGGTCGTCTACAAGCTGAACCCAAAGGCGAAGTGGTCCGACGCAAAGCCCATCGGCTGGCGGGACTTCGAGGCTCTATGGAAGGCGAACAACGGCACGGACAAGGCGTACGAGGCCGCCGACACCTCCGGCTACGAACAGATCAGCCGGGTCGAACAGGGCGCCGACGCGCACCAGGTCAAGGTCACCTACTCCACGCCGTACGCCGACTGGAAGCACCTGTTCAACCCGCTGCTGCCGGCCGCCGGGATCGGCACCCCGGACAAGTTCAACAAGGGCTGGACGCAGCGGATCCCGATCACCGGCAACGCATTCAAGATCTCCTCGTACGACAAGACGGCCCAGACCATCACGGCGGTCCCCGACCCCAACTGGTGGGGAACGAAGCCCAAGTTGGACTCGATCGTCTTCCGCGCCCCGGACTACTCCGCCTGGACGGACGCCTACCTCAACAAGGAGATCGACTCCGCGAGCGCGCTCCTTCCCGAGGACTACAAGCGGCTGTACAAGGCGGCCGGCACCGACATCCGCGTCGGCGCCCGCTGGGACGAGGTGCACATCGAGTTCAACGGCGCGCGCGGCCCGCTCAAGGACGTCCGCGTCCGCCAGGCCCTCCAGCACGCCATCGACCGCACGTCCATCGCCGCCGCCTTCGGCAAGGACCTCCCCGTCCAACTGAAGCCGTACGGCAGCCACTTCTTCATGCCCAATCAGGCCGGCTACCAGGACAACTCCGGTACGTACGGCACGTACGACCTGAAGAAGGCCGCCGAGCTGCTGGACGCGGCGGGCTGGAAGCTCCAGGGCGGCAAGCGGGTCAAGGCCGGCAAGCAGCTCACCCTCGGCTACACGCTCAGCGCGGGCTCCACCTCCGCGCAGGTGGACCAGTCGGAGCTGGTGCAGGCACAGTTGGCGCAGGTCGGGATCAAGCTGAACATCGTGAAGGTGCCGTCGAACGACTACTTCTCCAAGTACGTCACCATCGGCAACTTCGATCTGACGAGCTTCCGTTGGGTCGACCAGATCTTCCGCTCCCAGGCGTACCCGATCTACCGCGAGCCGTCCGGCAAGAACCTCTACCAGAACTACGGTTCGGTCGGCTCCCCCGAGGTCGACGCCCTGCTGAAGAAGGCCACCGAGACCACCGACGCCGTCGAGGCGAACAAACTCTACAACGAGGCCGACGCCAAGATCTGGGCGCTGGGCCACTCCATCCCGGTCTACCAGCGCCCCCAGGTCCTCGCCGTCCGCTCGAACCTCGCCAACTACGGCGCGAACGGCCTCGCGGACGTCGACTACACCAAGGTCGGCTGGCTGAAGAAGTAAGCAGCCGGAGAGCGGATCGGCCGGACGACGGGGCGGTCGGCTTGATACCGGCACGGCACTTTCGCTGGGTATATGGCCTGGTGGCGGGGTAGTTGGTAGTGCTCGGGGGCGGGTGCTGGGCGATGGTCTTACGGGCCCGGCCGGGGCGTGACGAGGACGAGTGGTCGGTCGCCGCTTGTCGCGGGCGAGGAAGGCGCCGCGGATTGCGGTGATGCGGGCCATGGCCCGGACGCACGGCCACCTCGACCAGCACCAGATCCTCGTCGACCTGTAGAAGAACTGCGGGGGCGTGGTCCTCTTCTACTCCCTCGCCCCGCTCGGAGCCCGCCGCGTCTGCACCGACTACACGATCGGCGAGCACAGCTTCGACGACTTCGTCATGAAGGCCGTCGACATGTTCACCACCGGCTGCCTCCTGCGCACCGGAGCCTTCGGCGGGCGGAACGCCGATGGGGCTAGGCCGTGTCCGCAAAGTCCCGTCGTCCGCCCGGAGGGCGGCCTCCGCGGCGTTCGGTGCGTGCTCTCGGCGTGCCGGGCGGAAGCCCTCGTACTGGTTGTACGTGGGCCTTCGTCCGGTGCGGCGAGAGTGCGTGCCGGGCGTCGCGGAGCAGGCGGGACTTTGCGGACACGGCCTAGGCCGGGGCGCCGGACGTCCGTGGGCCGTGCGGTGAAGTCCGGGACGCGTCATGCTCGGCCGGCGTCCGGTCCGTGTCCAGGAGCCCCCTCCCCGCCGGTCCGGGGCCGTGATCCACGTCGCCTCGACCGACAACTTCGCCAGGCGCGTAGCGGGCGAGACCGCACCCGCCTGGCGAGGCACCTGCTCGGGCATACAGGTCGACATCGCTTCATCAAATGCCCTTTTCAGGACTGCAGTTGGGCGAAGAGCGTCGGCAGGTCGATGAGGCCCCAGTGGTCGGTGAGCTTCCCGTCGGCCACCTTGAACATGCGGACCTCCAGCACCTTGATCGATCGGCCGGTGGCGGGAGTTCCGTTGAAGGGCCCGGTGTTCGTGCCGGTGAGGATGAAGCTGATCGCGAACCAATCGTCCTCGACAACGACACGGACCGGCGTGGCGGCGTAGTCGGGGACCGCGTCGAGGAACGACGCGAGCACCGCGCGGGTCTCCTCGACGCTGGTGGTGGTGCCGTCGGCGGCGTGGTTGCGGAAGTCCGGCGCGTACAGGGCGAACAGGGTGTCGAGGTCACGCAGGTTGACGAGCTTGACGTACTCATCGGCAAGTTGGTGCAGGTCGGTGGTGGACATTTGGGTCTCGTTCGAGGAAGACATGTGCTTCTCCAATGCGGATGGACGGAGACGGCAATTCGCGTGGCCAGAAGGTGCTCTGATCCGGTGTCAGCGGTCTGCTGCCCGAGTTGCGTGCGACGTTTCGGTCGGCGTGGTCAGTTGGCGAGGAAGGCGGCCACCTCGGTGGTGAAGGCCTTGGCGTGCTGGAACAGGAAGGCGTGGCCGGCGTCGCTGTAAAGGATCAAGGTGGCCGAGTCGAGGTGCTGGACGGCGACGTAGGAGGCCAGGGCGGGGGCCATCACGTCTCGGACGCCGCCTGCGTACAGGACGGGCTGCTTGATGGTCTCCAGGTTCGCCCGTACCTGCTCGAACGGAACCGTCATGTACTTGACGATCGCCTCGCGTTGGCGCATCGCTGCTGTCTCGGACACGGCTGGGCCCCCGGCGGCCAGCCGTGTCGAGACCTTGGTGAGGTGCTCGACCCCGGCGGCGCGGCCCGCGTCGGTCTCGGGGAAGAACAGATAGAGCAGGTCGTCCGCGGAGGAGTCGGGATTGGCCATGATGCCCTGCACCTTCTCCGGCAGGGGCGGCGCCTCGGGTACCCGGCCCGGACTGCTGCCCGCCACGACCAGTCTGCGGACGAGGTCGGGCCGCCGCAGCGTCACGTGCTGGGCCACGAAGCCGCCCATGGACCAGCCGAGCAGATCGACCTGCGCCAGGCCGAGGGCCTCGATGAAGTCGATGGCGCCGTCGGCGAATCCTTCGACGGAGTCGCGCGCTTCGCCGGGCGTGTAGCCGATCCCGACGTTGTCGAAAAGGATCACATCGTGGTCGGCGGCCAGGAGGTCCAGAAACTCCGGGTCCCACCAGTCGATGGTCCCGCGGAAACCGCTCACCAGGACCAGGGGGACGCCGCCCTGTGGCCCCATCCGCCGGTAGGTGAACGTTGCGGAAGCGCCTTCCGCGGACAGGTCCTCGGCCTTGTCCGCCAGATAGGTACTCATGCGTGTGCTTCTCCCCTTTGCCGGTGCGCCTGAGAGATGTGGTCTGTTGGGGCGGGCGCCAGTCGGTCGCCGTGTTGGCTTGCGGATCTCTTGCCGAAGAACCGGCCGTGGGACGGTGTGGCGCATTGTGCGGACGCGTGAGGCCGGCGGGCCGACGGTTGGCGCGGTCACGACCTGGGGTCGGTGGTTACCGCGACGATTGCCCTGACGACGCTTGAGTGGTTCTCGCCGTCCTGTGCCGCCGCTGCCCTCACGTCGATGGCGCGACGGCGGGGGTGGGAGTGGGACACCGGGCATCGGCATCCACCCAGTTCGGTGCGGATTCCTGGGCGGCTGCCCTCAGGGGAGCTGCGGGTAGAGCACGGAGACGCCTCCGGCCAGTGCGGCCTGTGCCTGGCGGGCGGCGTCGTCCGCGAGGATTTCGTAGGCGTCGGCGGCGATGCCGTCGACGGCGGTGCGGGCGATGTCGACGGGGTCCGACTTGGGCGCGTCGACGGCCCGGACCATGTCGGTGTCCATGTAGCCGACGTGGAGGCCGGCCACTCGGATGTGCTGGTCGGCGAGTTGCAGGCGCAGGGCGTTGGTGAGGGACCACTCCGCGGACTTGGCGGCGCAGTAGGCACCTAGTTCCGGGAAGCTGACCCAGGACAGGCCGGAGAGGATGTTCAGGATCGTGCCGCCGCCGTTGGCCGTGATCTGGGGTGCGAAGGCGCGGACCACGGAGAGGGTGCCGATGTAGTGGGTGTCCATCTCCAAGCGGATGGCGTCCAGGTCGGCGGCCAGCAGGTCGGCACCGGTGGAGGATCCGGCGTTGTTGACCAGGACGGTCACGTCGCCGGTGGCCTTGACTGCGGCCGCGATGGAGGCGGGATCGGTGATGTCGAGCGCGATCGGCCTGGCGCCGGGCAGGTCGACCTGGTCGGGATTGCGGGCGCCGGCGTAGACGGTGGCGCCGCGGCTGAGCAGCTCGGCGGCGAGGGCGCGGCCGAAGCCCCGGTTGGCTCCGGTGACAAGGGCGGTGCTGGTGGAGAGATCCATGGAGAGTTCCTGGTGAAGTAAGAAGGGCTCGCTGCTCGCAGCAGCCACGCCGCCGGTGCGCGATGTCGGCCGTAAGGCAGGTGGTAGGGCCGTTGTCGCGGGGCGGGGCGGGGTTGCGGGCGGTGGTGGAGGCGTGCCCGAAGGGGAGCATCTGTCTCGCGAACCGAGGGCAGACCCGTCATGAGGGTTGTCGGTCGAGCCGTCAGCGGTGAGAACCCATGCATTTAAATTACGCTCGTAATTCTATGAGGCTGCTTCGATGATTGCAAGCGCTCTGCGCGGAGTGGAGGCATCGGCGTCGGAGCGGGAGGCGTGGGGAAGTGCCCGCAGGGGGCGCCGATCCCTGGACACGTGTCCCGCGCGATCTGCTTCATCGCCACCGTGCGCGAGGGTGCCAAGCGCACGCTCGGCCGACGTCACCCGGTTCGCCGGGTTTGCCCGACCGCCGACCCCGGATCCATTCCGTGCCGCTTCGGCATACCGCCGAACGCGAACTCGATGGGCGCTCCCGGCGCAGGGTTCAGCGCCTGCGCCGTCCCCGCCCTCGTCGGCGCACCGGCCGCCCCGATGAGCGGTGCCGTGGTGAGCGTCAGACGGGTGCTCCCTTGAAGGCGGTGACGATCTCGCTGGCGGTCACCATGGCGTGGGCGCAGGAAGGGCCGGTCAACTCGTAGGCCGCGTGCGGCATTCCACAGGTCAATGCGGCGGCCCCTCTGCGCAGCAGGGGCACGTGGTAGCCCAGTTCCATGGCGTAGCGGCCGGCCGACTCGACGCAGGGTGGGCCGGCATGCCGACGGTCACCAGGTGGGTGATGCCGTGCCCACGCCGGCAACTGCATGTTCCGCCCGGGGCCCGCCCCTCGGGTGTGACTCCGCAGGCAGGGCCACGGGTCCGCGGGGGTGGCCGGAGAGTGCATCGCCATTCCGCTCGGTGGCGGCCCGCTGCCCCTCGGTGACTCATCGATTGTGGGGATGGTGTGTGTCGCAGCCGTGCCGGGTACCTAGGGCGGACGTCCCCCTCGGGCACCGGGTGCTCCACCTGGGCGGAGCAGGACGGGGTAGTCGGTGCAGCCGGCCGCGCCACCGCCGTGGAGGGTGGCAGGTCGGGGGCGTTTAGGGGCGTTGGCGCTTGCGCGCTTGACGAGGTCGGGACTACCGAGAGAGATGGTGCCGACAGAGATGACGTCGGCGAGACCGCCTTCGATCCCCTTGGCGCGGATGGCGATGTCCGTGTCGGCCCGATCGAGGAGCAGCGCCGGCCAGGGCTGGGGTGGTCGGCGAGGCTCGCGGTGGCGGCCGTCACCATGAGCCTCGTCGGCGAGGGCGAGTCCAGATGCCGGGTCCGTGGCTGCCGCACCGATGAAAGCCAGACGCTCGCTCATCGCCCTTGCCGCAGAGGGCAACTGGCGACGAGGCGGACGACCGTCGCCGCCGTCGACTCTTTGGAGTACGTTCGCACTACCATAGACTGTCGGAGTCGGCGAAGGGCAACCGGTCCTTCCGGCCGGCGAAGGAGCGTGTGGCGTGGTGCGGTACGGAAAAGAGCACAAGTCGGAGACGAGGCGGCGGATCATCGAGACGGCGGGCCGCCGTTTCAAGCAGGACGGTATCGACGGCTCCGGGGTCTCGACGCTCATGAAGGACGCGGGGCTGACCAATGGTGCCTTCTACGCCCACTTCGCATCCAAGGACGACCTCGTCACCACGGCGATCGCCGACCAGTTGAAGGCGCAGGCCGAGAATGTCGTCGCGCGGGCCGAACCCGGCCGGGCCGGACTGGAGCAGATCGTGCGCGGATACCTGTCGCCCCAGCACCGTGAAATGCTTGGCGACGGCTGCCCCAACGCCGCGCTGCTCGACGAGATCGGGCGCTGCACCGACACAACCAGGCAGGCGTACACCGACGGCGTGCTGATCCTCATCGACGGCATTGCCGCCCGCATGGCGCCCGAGGCCCCGTCCTCCGCACGCGTGAAGGCACTCAGCCTCCTCGGCCTGATGGCCGGAACCCTGCAGCTTTCCCGCGCCCTGACCGACAGCCAACTCGCCAACGAGCTCCTCGATCAGGGGATCAACAACGCCCTCACCCTGCTGGACAGCGGGCAGCGCGACTGACGCACCACATCCCCAGCCCAGGCGCGGCCTCTGACGGAGGTCATCGAAGCCAGGGGGCCGTCGATCCACTTGTGGTCAGGTCGCCCTTCGCCTCGGCGAGGATCGACCTGCTCCTGGCACCGTGTGCGGGGCAGCATCTGACATCGGCTACCCCGTCCTCGACGGCCCGCCCGGCTCAGCCGCTCGTGACCTGCGCTGGTTTCAGGTGGCTGACCAGGAACTCGCTCTGGTCGGCGACCAGTTGCTCAAACGCGTTGCCGAAGTAGAAGTCGAAATGCCCGGCATCATAGTGACGAACGTCGCCGCGCGG
This sequence comes from Streptomyces sp. P5F9, assembly GCF_057961495.1. NCBI lineage: Bacteria > Bacillati > Actinomycetota > Actinomycetes > Kitasatosporales > Streptomycetaceae > Streptomyces > Streptomyces sp. P5F9. Next base: position 32,359 of record NZ_JBXVPZ010000029.1, read on the forward strand.
TGCCTGACGCACGTAGCGTTCGGTCCGCGCGGGTGGGGCGACCGAGGCGGTTGTGCTGATGCAGACGAGGATCGGCGCGGTGATGCGCTTGGCCGCTCGGCCGGGCCGATACCGGATGATGTTGATCAAGCTGCGGGCCGCCGCGCGGTTGACCCACTCGTAGTCGTCGGGCACCAACGCCAGCATTCCCGGCAGCGCGTCGGGCGCGGTCATCAGACCCAGCTGACCGGGCGCTGCCGCGACCGGAACGGTGACCGGCTCCTTCCCGCGCGCCGCTGCGAGGAAGTCGCGGGTCAGAACGCTTCCCAGGGCCAGAGTCTCCCGTATTCCGAGCGCCCCGGCCGAGGCCGGCCCGTCGGTGAAGGGGCACTGGGCGACCGCGGCACACAGTTCCGGATGCCGGGCTGCGACGGCGATGGCGTGGCCCCCGCCCAGCGAACTGCCCCACACCGCGACCCGTTGCCGGTCGACTTCGGGGAGACTGGCCGCGTACTCGATGGCGGCGTCCCAGTCGGCGAGTTGCCTGGTCATGGACAACACTTGGCGCGGTCCGCCGCCGCTGTCGCCGAGATTGCGGTAGGTGAACACCAGTATCGCCAGCCCGGTGGCGGCGAATCGTTCGGCGTAGGGCGCCAACCCCATCTCCCGGGTGGCGCCGAGGCCGTGCCCCATCACGACGACCGGTACGGGCGCCTCGGAGGCCGGCTCCGGCACGTACAGCCAGGCCGAGCAGTAGGAGTCACCCGAGGCGAACTGCACGGTGCGCCGGCTGAACTTCGTGGTCACATCGTGTGTCACGCCCTCACTTCCTCTTTCCGGCCTGACGCGGTTCCGCGCTGGAGGGCGGCGGCGTAACCGCCGGGCTGGTACAGCGGCAGCTCACCCTGGACCGCGGTGTCGCGCAGGTAGCCCTTCATGAGTTCCTGCGCCGTCGGCTGCGGCAGGGAGGCGAGGAACTCGGAGCGTTCGAGGTGCAGCCCGTCGGCCATCGACAACGAGCCGCCCACGTTCACCGCCCGCTTGACGGCCCCGATCGCCTCGGTCGGCCGCGCCGCGAGATGAGCGGCTCGTTCGACGGCCCGGGAAATGAGCTGATCGGCCGGCACGATCTCGTCGATGGCCCCGACGGCGAGGGCTTCCTCGGCGGGCAACGGCCGGCCTTCCAGGATCGCCACCAGCGCACGGTGGGCACCGATGAGCCGAGGCATGCGCTGGGTGCCACCGGAGCCGGGCGGAATGCCCATCAGGATCTCCGGATGCGTGCCACCGACCTGCTCAGCCCCGTCTTCACGGATAGGGTCATCTCCACCTGGCCCAACGACGACGACGCGGTGCTCTTCCAGTACAAGCTGTTCATCGATCAGTACGGCTGGGGCTGGCTGGACAAGTTCGCCGCGCAGCGGCCCACATACGTCCGCGGCCTGCTCGGATCAATCAGCGGCGTCACTGGCGGCACCTACCTTGCCAGCCCGGCCGGAGCCGGGGGCACGGGCCCCAACAGCGTTCAGGTGCTGCCCAGCCACGACCGGTTCCCGTCCTGGGCACAGCGCGCCGCCATCTTCCGACGGTCCCGGCACCAGGCCACCGCCAAACTGTTCATGAGCTGGCCGCTCTCCCAGCAGACTCAGAAGAACGTCATCGCGAGCTTCACCTGGTCGGTACGCGCCGATGTCGCCCCGCCCGCGGGGCTGAAGCCCCTCGCCGACTACCCCACCACCGACGCCCTCGCCTTTCCGAAGTTCATGAGCGACCGCGCCGCCGTCGACCGGTTCAAGTCCCAGGTCGAGCTGTACGTAGGAGCAGTACAGGGCCCCGACCCCGCCGACGCCCAGAACGCCCTCGGTCGCGCCCCGGCCGATTCCGAAACCACGCCACCCACGCCCGCGCACCGAACCGACCCCTGTTGGTGCGCGGGCCCCGGTGTTCGGACGCGGCGCCGCCCCGGGAGGGCCTTGATGCAGTCGCCCGGCACGTACAGCAGAGCGCAAGGTCGAGACGTCTTCGTGACGACTGGTCGGACCGGGGCCTTCGGTGACAACCCCCGCTCAGTGGGTGCAGAGCCCTTGTCACCGCTCCATCCAGCTGTATACATTACAACCGTAAGAAGAACGACCGTAATATAACTGCACGGAGCCGCGGTCCTCGCGCCGTATCCGATGAGGTCAGATGAAGACGACAAAGAGCATGAAGTGGATCGACGTACCCAACCGCACGATCGACGTCGGCGGGGTGCCGTTCGCCTACCGCGAGCTCGGTCCGGCCGGTGGTGTTCCCGTGGTGTTCCTGCACCACCTGATGGCTGTCCTTGACGCCTGGGACCCGAGGATCATCGACGGCATCGCCGCCCGCCACCGGGTGATCACGTTCGACAACCGCGGGGTCGGCAGGTCCGGAGGATCCGTACCGCCGGATGTCGCGGACATGGGCCGCGACGCCGTCGCCTTCATCCGTGCGATGGGACTGGAGCAGGTCGACCTCCTCGGGTTCTCGCTCGGCGGCGGAGTCGCACAGATGGTGGCCCTGCAGGCACCCGAGCTCGTGCGCCGGATCGTCCTGGCCGGGACCGGTCCCCGCGGAGGCGGCGGCATCAAGGAGATCAACAAGGTCGCGGTCGGGGCGTACGTCAAGTCCGCGCTCACCCTGAAAGACGCCAGGACGTTCCTGTTCTTCCCGCGCGACGCCGAGGGCAAGCGGGCCGCGAAGGACTACCTCGCCCGGCTCAAGGAGCGCGCCCACGATCGCGACGAGAAAATCTCCCTACAGGCTCGGCGCGCGCAGCTGAAGGCCATCCGCACGGCCGGACTGCACGCACCCGACGACCTCTCGGTGATCACCCAGCCGGTCTTCGTCGCCAACGGTGACAACGACCTCATGGTCGCGAGCAGCAACTCGGCGGACATGGCCCGCCGGATCCCGAACGCCCGCCTGAAGATCTACCCGAACTCCGGGCACGGCGGCGTCTTCCAGCACCACCGGGAGTTCGTCCGCGAGGTGCTGGAGTTCCTCGATGACTGACAGATCCGACCGGTCGATCGCCGGAAAGGTCGCCCTCGTCACCGGCGGCGGCCGGGGCCTGGGCGCGGCGACCGCGCGGGCCCTGACCGCCGCCGGTGCCCGGGTCTTCGTGATCGATCTGCACCGCCCGGCCGCGGGCGAGGCGATCGACGAGCGGATCACCCACCTGGTCGGCGATGTGACCGACCCCGGCGACATGACCCGAGCGGTCGAGACCGTCGTCAGGGACTCCGGCCGCCTGGACATCGTGATCGCGAACGCGGGTGTGGTGGCGCGGGGTGTGACCCTGCGGGCGTCCTCGGCTCCGGTGGTCGACCGGCTCTTCGACGTGAACGTCGGAGGCGCGCTCAACACGGTCCGTGCCGCTCTCCCGGGCCTCATCGCACACCGTGGCCGGCTCGTACCGATCTCGTCGGTGTTCGCGTTCGTCAACGGGGCCGGCACGATCCCGTACGCGATGAGCAAGGCCGCGGTCGAGCAGCTCGGCCGTGGACTGCGGGTCGAGCTCGCCGCTCATGGCGTCAGCGTGACCACCGCGTACTTCGCGATGATCAACACGGACATGATCCGGCAGAGCATCGACGAGGATCCAGCAGCCCGGGCGCTGCTCAACACCCAGCCGAGGTTCCTGCGCAAGCGCATCAGCCCCCAGCAGGCGGCGGAAGCCATCGTCGAGGGCCTGCGTCGCCGCGATGTGCGGGTGTTCCGTCCGCGCAGATGGTCGGTGGTCTCGCGGGCCCGCGGCATCGTCGCGCCCGCCCTGGACTCCGGCCTGACGCGGGACCGCACGGTCCAGAGCATTCTCCAACGCCTCGACGCGCGTGACGGCGAGGACTTCCTGACCACCTGATGTCAGGAGCGACACGGTGTCCCGACTACGCACAGACCAGGAGCCCTTGATGACGAGCTCGACCCGGAACGTGTCCGGTCTGCTGACCCGCACCGCGTCGGCACACCCTGCGCGCACGGCGATCGTCTTCGGTGGCGATCGGATCTCCTACGCGGAACTCGACGCGGCGTCGAACCGGGTGGCGAACCTGCTGATCGAGCGCGGCGTCCGCCCGGGCGAGAAGGTCGCCCTGTCCTGCACGAACATCCCGCAGTTCACGACGGTCTACTTCGGGATCCTCAAGGCCGGCGCGGTTGTCGTGCCGGTGAACGTGCTCCTCAAGGCGCGTGAGATCGCCTACCACCTCAACGACTCCGAAGCGACGGCGTACTTCGCCTTCGAAGGCAGTGCAGAGCTCCCGATCGGGCGCGAGGCATGGTCGGCCTTCCAGGCCGCCGACCGGGCCGCGCACTTCTTCCTCATCGGCGGCGGCGCATCCGTGGACGGTGTCACCCCGGACCAGGTCTATGCCGCCGCTGTCGCCGGGCAGCCGGAGACGTTCGAGACGGTCGAGCGTAGCGACGACGACACCGCGGTCATCCTCTACACGTCCGGTACCACCGGGCAGCCCAAGGGCGCAGAACTCAGACACCGGAACGTGTACGACATCGCCCGAGCCGGTGTCCAGCTCTTCTCGTCGGATCCCGCGAGACCCGACGTCTACCTGTGCGTCCTTCCGCTCTTCCATGCCTTTGGCCAGATGGTCATCCAGAACGGCGCCATCGGGTTCGGCGGCACGCTCGTCCTGCAACCGAGGTTCTCCGCCCGCCAGGCCCTGGAGCTCATGCTCGACCATGACGTGACGTTCTTCGGCGGCGTACCGACCATGTACTGGGGCCTGCTCGACGCACTCGACGACAGCGTGGACGTCGCCCGACTGGCCGCCAACCTGCGCATCGCCGTCTCCGGTGGCTCCGCGCTTCCCGCGAAGATCCATCAAGAGTTCAAGGAACGTTTCGGGGTGACGATCCTTGAGGGCTACGGGCTCTCGGAGACGGCGGCCATCGCGTCGTTCGCCACGTACGGCGAGGAGCCCCGTGTCGGATCGATCGGCCGGCCCATCGCCGGGGTTCAGATGAAGCTCATCAACAAGGACTGGTCGGATGTGGAGGACGACGCCGGCGCGGTCGGGGAGATCGCGATCAAGGGCCACAACGTCATGAAGGGCTACTACAAGCGCCCCGAGGCGACGTCAGAGGCCATCAACCAAGGATGGTTCCGCACCGGAGATCTGGCTCGCCAGGACGCGGACGGCTTCTACTTCGTCGTCGACCGGTCCAAGGACATGATCATTCGCGGCGGGTTCAACGTCTACCCACGCGAGCTCGAAGAGGTGCTCATGGAACACCCCGCAGTCTCCTTGGTCGCCGTCATCGGAGTTCCGCACCCCAGCCACGGGGAAGAGATCAAGGCAGTCGTCGTGAAGAAGGCCGGCGACGGTACGACCGAGGCCGAGCTGACAGCTTGGGGAAAAAAGCAGTTCGCCGGCTACAAGTACCCGCGCATCGTCGAGTTCGTCGACGCTCTGCCCATGACCTCCACCGGAAAGATCCTCAAACGCGAACTTTCCTAGAAAGCAGGGCCGGGCGGACAGGTTGTCCATGAACACGTAGACCGGGGCGCCGTCGGGCCGGGCGGCGCGGATCGACCGCGAAAGGAGTGATCGGGGGCGTCCGAGCCGCATGGTGCTGGGATGAGGCCCCGTGCTGGGATCGTGCTTCCCAGGGCGGGATCGCCAGTTGCACGCACGATCGGTTCGCCCGACAGGCCGCGCGGATGCGAACCCATGAACCGCGCTTCAGCGAGGCAGCAGGACGCTGACCTGCCCTCGGATGTCCTGCACGATCTCTTCGACGCTCAAGGCGATGTTCACGCTCACCGCCATGCTGAGGAACATCACGGCGGACACGATGTGTGCCAGCGTCGCGGCATCGCCCTCTGTGACCCGCTCGTCTCGGCGCAGCAGGGCGGCGATGGCCTCCTCGGTCTGCGCGGCGATGGTGAGCGCTTCGCCGTGCCGGGGTTCCTCGGGGTCGCCGAAGACCACCTCTCGCAGGTAGGTGCGTCCGTTGTCGATCTGGGTGCGGTTGCATTCCACGATCGGCCTGACGATTGCCAGCACCGCGTCCAGCAGGCCTGGGATGGTCTCCGCCTCCGCCCGGCCCCGGTCGAGCGCTTCGGCGTACTTGACGTTCTGCACAAGCAGCAGAAGCTCGCCCTTGGTCTTGGCGTACAGGAACAGCGTCCCGGTGCCGATGTCCGCCTTGTCGGCGATCTGCTGGGTCGTGACCTCGTCGACGCCGCGTTCGGCGAACAGCTCGCTGGCGGCGGCGATGATGCGGTCCAGTTTGTCCTGCTTGTTCCGCTCGCGCCGTCCTACCGGCCGGGAGGCGAGAGACATGGCGGCGTCCTCCGGGAATAGATTCTGACTTAACTCAGTTATGAACGCAGTCACTAACGTGTCGGCTCGAAAGTGTCTTCACTCATGCTCCCACAGCCGGGAGCCGAGCCATTGCTCCATCCGTGCGAAGCGGTGGCACCAGCCCGCGCCTCGTGCCCCTTGGAAAGGAACACCCATGCCCTCCCTCAACGGATCAGTCGTCCTTGTCACCGGAGCGAACGGCGGCCTCGGAACCCACTTCGTCCACGACGCCCTGGCTCGTGGCGCCACCAAGGTCTACGTCACCCCGCACCTGGGACGACGACCGCATCGCCCCCCCTCACGCTCGATGTCACCGACCCCGCGTCGATCGACGCGGCCGTCGCCGCCGCGCCTGATGTCACCGTGCTCATCAACAACGCGGGTGCGATCCCGCCGAGCGCGAGCCTGTTCGACGTCGCCGAAGCGGATCTCCGGGCGAACATGGAGACGAACTTCTTCGGCCCCGTCTTCCTCGCCCGCGCCTTCGCACCGGTCCTTGCCGCCAAGCCGAACTCGGTCCTCGTCGACGTGCACTCCGTTGCCAGCTGGTACGCCTTCGGCGGCGTCTACAGCGCGTCGAAGGCCGCACTGTGGTCGGCCACCAACTCCTTGCGCATCGAGCTCGCACCCAAGGGAGTCCACGTGACGGGGGTGCACATGGGCTACGTCGACACCCCCATGGCCGCGCACGCCGAGGGACCCAAGTTGCTGCCGGCAGAGCTGGTGAAGACGGCCTACGACGCCGTCGAGGCCGGGGCGTACGAGGTCCTGGCCGACGAGTTGACCGCGCAGGTCAAGGCGGCTCTCAGCGGCCCGGTCGAGGCGCTCTACCCGGACCTGCACAGCACGAACGCCTGAGCTTGTTCTTAGGCCCCGACGTGGTCTTTTCGCGTCGAGGTCCCGCGATCCATGGCGTTCGAGCGGCTGGCCGACGTCGAGGAGGTGTGCGCCGCCACGTTCGTCGGGCCGCCGACGATATCGGCGGTGGACCCGGCGCAGCCGCTTGCCGTCGGTGTCGATCACCACCGTGGTGAGGCAACGGTGCTGATGAACGATGCCGCGGCGTCGGTCCCGAGCCCGGGGACCTCACCCGTTCCTATGAGGAGATCCGTCGGAACGTGGAGACGAGCTTTCTTGGCCCGTGATTGCTGGAAACTGGTCTGGCCGCGTCGGATCGGCCGCTATAGAGCGAGTCGCCGGGCCAGGTCGGGGATGTCGGTGGCCGTGAGGTCGACCCAGTCCGGCGCCGGTGGGGCCGGGTGGCCGGGGCCCCATTCCAGCGGGCGTGGAATGTATGCGGTGCGCAGTCCGGCGTCGGCGGCGGCACGCAGGTCTTCGAGATGGCAGGCGGTCATCAGCAGCCGCGACGGCGGGACTTCGAGCAGTTCCGCGGCCATCAGGTACACCTTCGGGTCGGGCTTGTAGCTGTGGACCAGTTCGGCGGACAGGATGGCGTCGAACGGCAATCCGCCGGCGCGGGCAAGGTGGATGAGTAGCGCGATGCTGCCGTTGGACAGGGTGGCGGTGATATGGGTCTCGCGCAGCTGGGACAGACCGTCGCGGCTGTCGGGCCATGGGCTCAGTCGGTGCCAGGCGTTGACGAGTTCGTCCCGGTCGGTGTCGGTGAACTCGGTCAGGCCGTACTCGGTGAGCACGTCGTCGAGCATCATCCGGTGCAGTTCGTCCAGTGGCCGCCAGGAAACTTCCCCCGACACCACCCGCCTCAGCGTCGGCGGGTACCGGCTGCGCCACGCGGTGATGAGTCCCAGCCAATCGGCCTGCAACCCGACGCGGGTGCCGACGCGCTCGAATTCGCTCGCGACACCGGTGCGCCAGTCGACCACGGTGCCGAAGACGTCGAACACCACAGCCTCTACAGCAGCACCGATCCGTCTCCCGTTTCCGGTAGTGACGGGGTTTCGCGCCATGTTCTTCTCCTGATCGGCAAGGATGCGACGGCGAACCAGGTGGCCCCCACGACAGACGAGCACCGCCGCAGCATCTGCTGCGTCGGTGTTCGTTTCGTGATGGGGTGTCAGAGTTGCTGGTTGGCAACGCCGATGTACTGCCCAAGGCGGTACTCGAAGTCGATGCCGGCCTGCTCGACGACGGCTTGCGCGCCGGCGGCGCGGACGAGGAACCCGGGGAGGGTGAGGGAGTGGGCGAACTCGCCGTAGGCGGCGACCAGATCCGCGTCCGGGGGCAGGGAGGCCCGGTTGATCTGGGCTTTGGCCGAGGCGAGTGAGGTGCGGTCGAAGGAGGCGAGCCGGCCGACGATCGTGTCGACGAAGGCGTCGAGCTCGCTGTCGGGAAGGGCACGGGTGATCCAGCCCCAGCGTTCGGCGGTGTCGGCGTCGTAGTCGTCGCTGGTGAGGATGGCTTCCAGGGCGCGGTCGCGCCCGATGGCGCGGGGCAGGCGTTCGGTGCCGCCACCGCCGGGGAGCAGTCCGCTGCCGACCTCCGGCTGCCCGAAGATCGCCTTCTCCCGGCTGGCGTACCGCAGGTCGAGGGCGAGCGCGAGTTCGTTCCCGCCGCCGCGGGTGCGTCCGCGGATGGCCGCGATGGTGATGTAGGGCGCTTTGGAGAGTTGCAGGACCAGGTTCGTCCAGGCCGGCACCTCGTTCTCGTCCTCGGGGGCGGGGAAGTCGGCGGCGGCGGCCAGGTCGAAGTGGTTGTAGAAGAAGTCGGGGGTCGCGCTGTCGAACACCACGACCTGGATGTCCGGGTCGGTGGCCAGTTTCTCGACGATCTCGGTGAGGCGCAGGACGGTCTCGCCGACGATGAAGTTGACGGGCGGGTTGGCGAAGGTGATCTTCGCGACCTGGGGTGAGGTGCGCTCGTAGTGGATGGTGCTCGGCTCGCTCATGGTCTGGCTCCAGATGTGTGATGGATATGGGTTGGCGACGGGGCGTCAGTGGGCGGGAGGCACGGGGGGATTGCCGGGTCCGGCGGTCCTGCTCCCGCCCGTTGCCGCTCACTCCTCGTAGTGCGGGAGGATGTCGCCGTTCTTGACGTAGGTGAGGGCGGCGGCGACGTCGTAGGCGTGGATAGCGGAGACCAGCGGTGCCAGCTGGTCGGACAGTCCCTCGATCACGTCGCCGGAGAGCAGGGTGCGGCGGAACACGTTGATCTCGTCCTGGTAGGCCAGCTTCGTCTGCTTGCGCCCGAGCAGAGGTGCAAGCGCCGATCGGAAGGTGACTTCTGCGACCCCGTCGATCTTCCGGTCGACGGGGATCGAGGTCTCCACTCCGCCGGTCGCCGGCCACCGGCCCGGGTTGTGCTCGGCGAGGTGGATCTGGCGGTACTCCTCCAGGCCCGGGGTGGCGGAGATGATCCCCGAGTGCGGGCCCTTCCAGTGGTCCATGCCGGTCTGGCGGGGCTGGTCGGTGCGCACCCACAACAGGATCGAGGAGGTGAGGTGCTTCTTCGCATCCAGGTGCACGGCGGTCGATGGCATGCTCATGGTGTTGCCCTTCCCTCGCCGGCCGGCTCTTCCTGCCAGGCGGTGGTCATCGGCCGAGGAACTCGACCGCGACCGGGGCGAACTCCTCGTGGTACTGGAAGATGCCGCCGTGACCGGAGTCGGGGTAGATGATCACCTCGCTGTCCTTGATGCGCCGGTGCAGGTCCTCCGAGAGGACGGAGGGCACCATGCGGTCGTTGTCGCCGTTGGCGATCAGGGTGGGCTGCGTGATCGTCGACAGGTCGTCCGGGGCGGAGCGCCCCCACTTCTGGATCGCCTTGAGCTGCGTCTGGAACGCCTTGACCTTGATCTTCGCGTCGCGGTCGACGGTGCGCTCCTTGAGCCGGTTGACGAACGCACGCGCCGCGGGCTTGCCGGCGGCGTTGCGGTTGAAGAACAGGAACTCCTTGGGGTCCGACCGGGTCAAGGTGGCGCGCAGCATGTCCCAGTAGGTGGTGCCGACGACCTTGTCGATGTCCTTGCCGCCCTTGGGCCCGGTGCCGGTGAGGACAAGCTTGCGGATGAGCTCGGGGTGCTTCACCACCAGGGCCTGGGCGACCATGCCGCCGAGGGAGAAGGAGAAGACATCGATCTTGTCGTACCCGAGCGCCCTGATGAAGGTGTAGGCGTCGTCGGCCATCGCCTCGACACTGTCGGGCACCTGGCCGGTGGACGCCCCGACACCGCGGTTGTCGAAGGCGATGACGTGACGGCCCTTCGCGACGGGGTCGATGATGCGGGGGTCCCAGTTGTCCAGGGTGGCGGCGAGGTGGACGAAGAAGACGACGGGGATGTCGCCCTTCGGTCCCAGCTCGCGGTAGGCGTAGGTGACGCCACCGGCGCTGACGGTGCGGGCCGGGGCCTTCGCGTAGGAGGTGATGACGGCTTCGTTCGGGGTGCCGGTGCTACTCATGACGGATTCCTTAAGAATGTTGGGCGGTCCGGGAGGACCGGGTGTGGCTGATGATGGTTTGCCGTTGATGGCTCCAGGAGAATG
>NZ_JBXVPZ010000030.1:0-14310 GCF_057961495.1 Streptomyces sp. P5F9
CCGCTTCCTACTGCGGCCTGTACGGCTGGCGGCCCACCCACGGAGCCACCCCCACCGGGGGCCTGCTGGCGCTGGCCCCCTCCTTCGACACCACCGGGCTCCTGGCCGGCGACCCCGCCCTGCTGCGGACGGCGGCCCAGGCGCTGCTGCCTCCGGGCGAGGATCCCGTGCCGGTCACCGAACTCGCCGTGGACGAGGAGCTGACGGCGCTCGCCGAGCCAGAGGTGCGCGCCTCCTTCGAGGCCGCCTGCCGGGCGCTGACCCTGCGCACCGGGCTGCCCCTGGCACGTACATCCACCGGAGCCTTCGAGCAGCGGGAGGAGTGGTTCGCCGCCTTCCGTACAGTCCAGGCCGCCGAGGCCTGGGAGCAGCACGGCGCCTGGATCACCCGACACCCCGGTGCACTCGCCCCGGACGTCGCGGCGCGCTTCGAGAACGGACGCCGGGTGAGCGCGGCCGAACGGGCGGAGGCGGAACAGATCCTGGCCGGCGCGCGGAAGGCGCTGGACGCCGTACTGCCGCCCGGGACCGTCCTGTTGCTGCCCGCCACGAGCGGCCCCGCCCCCCGCGCCGACGCACCGCCCGAGGAGGTGGAGGCCGTACGTGCCGCCACCCTCCGCCTGACCTGCCTCGCCTCGCTTGCCGGGCTCCCGGCGGTCGTCGCACCGCTGCTGCGGGTGCGCTCCCTGCCCGTGGGGCTGTGCGCGCTGGGCGCCCGGGGCTCCGACCGGGCACTGCTGAACCTCACCGCCGATCCGAGGGACCCCGCGCATGCCTGAGCCCCACGGTCTGATCGGCCCCAACTCTCGCAACGCATGGCAGGCCGACGGCAGATCCGTCACCCTGGCGCGTCCCCGACGCGACCCGCACCCCGTCACCGTCAAGGCGCTGCCACAAACCGTGGTCGCCGACCTCGCCGCCACCGCGCTGATCGTCGTCGACATGCAGAACGACTTCCCCCGCCCGCGCCCCGATCCCCGTCATCGCCAGCCTGCTGCCCCAGCTTCGCGCCGCCGACGTCCCGGTCGTCTGGCTCAACTGGGGCAACCGCCCCGACCGGGCCAACCTCCCGCCCGGCGTCCTGCACGTCTACGACCCGGACGGCACCGGCGGCGGCATCGGCGCACCACTGCAGGGCGGCGCGGGCCGGGTGCTGGAACGAGGCAGCCCCTCCACCGCACTCGTCGCCGGGCTGGAGGCGGCCGACGGAGACCTCCACGTCGCCAAGTACCGGATGAGCGGCTTCCAGGACACCGAACTGGACAGCGTGCTGCGCAACCTGCGCGTCGACACCCTGCTGCTCGCCGGCGTCAACGCCGACCAGTGCGTCCTGGCCACCCTGATGGACGCCGCCAACCTCGGCTACGACGTCCTGATGTTGGAGGACGCGGTGGCCACCACCTCGCCCGCGTACTGCATGGACGCCACGCTCTACAACGTCCGTCAGTGCTTCGGGTTCACCCTCACCGCCGAGGCCCTGCGGGAGGCCCTGAAGTGAACCTCCTCCAACCCGGACGCGGCCCCCTGGACGGTGACCACTACCTGCCCGCCGACCCCTCCCGGGTGCACTGGGGTCTGCTCCCCAACGCCACTGCCAAACCAGCGCTGACCGTCCGCTCGGGCGAGACCGTCACCTTCGACACCACCAGCCACGAGGGCATCCTCGAAGACCAGGGCCGCGACCCGGCCGCGTTCTTCGGTGGCGCCGGCATCCCCGGGAACCGTCTGCTGCACGACGCCGTCGAACTGGCCGCCTCGCCGCGGGAACACCTGCCTGACACACACGGCCCGCACGTCGTCACCGGACCCGTGGCCCTGCACGGCGCGCAGCCCGGCGACGTCCTGGAGATCGAAGTACTGACCCTGCGCCGCCGCGCCCCCTATGGAGTGATCAGCAACCGGCACGGCAAGGGCGCCCTCCCCGGCGAATACCCGCAGACACCCCCGGGCGAGCCGGCCAGCATCGTAGCGACCGTCGGAGGCGACGGCCGGGGCCGTCTCCCGGTCGGCGACGGCCGCCAACTCGCCTTCCCCCTACGGCCCTTCCTCGGCATCATGGGCGTCGCCCCGGCCACCGAAACCCCCGTCCACTCCGTGCCGCCGGGCCCGCACGGCGGAAACATCGACGTCCGCCACCTCGGCACCGGCGCCCGGCTCTTCCTCCCCGTCCAGGTCCCCGACGCCCTCTTCTACGTCGGTGACCCGCACTTCTCCCAGGGCGACGGCGAAGTCGCCCTCACCGCCTTCGAGGCCCCGCTGCGCGCCACCCTCCGCCTCACCGTCCACAGCGACCCGACCACCCGCTCCCTGGCGGCCCGTCTGCGCGCCCCCTTCGCCGAGACGCCGACCGAGCACATCGTGCTGGGCCTCGACCACGACCTCGACGAGGCCCTGCGCAACGCCGTACGCGACGCCCTCACCCTCCTCACAGACCGGTACGGCCTCCCTGGCCCCGTCGCACTCGCCTATCTCAGCGCGGCCGCCGACTTCCACATCTCCCAGGTGGTCGACATCGTCAAGGGTGTCCACGGCCGCATATCCAAGGCGGACCTGACGGGCTGAGCCGCTGTCGCCCGAGGGCGAAGCGTCGGAGTAGCGGCGACAGGGGCGGTCGCCGCGAAGCCGTCAAAGGCCGCATGCGTCGGCGCTCGGTCGGTCGGCAAGACCACTGTGCAGGGGTGGTCCCCTCCGCGCTGCGCATCGCCTACGTCCTGGTCGGCGGCGAGCAATGTCCCAAAGGCGCGCCCGCGGCGAGTCGGACGGCGATCCGCTCACTCGTCGGCGGGGCCATGGTCGAAGAGCAGGCGTACGAAGTCGGTGACGGGCCCGACGATGTCGAGGTCCTGATCGAGCACCCACTGCAAGTGGAGCCCGTTCAGTACGGCAAGGAAGAGTACTGCCGCGCTCTCGGGCGGGATGCCTTCGCGCAGCCTGCTGCGTGCGGCCTCGTCCTGGAGTCCCTCGGCGAACTGGGTGCGTCCGCGGTCGTAGCGTTCGACGAAGTAGGTGTGGGCGGGATGATCCGGCCGTGAGGCCGCGACGGCGAGTTCGATCCACAGGCGCATCAGCTCCGGCGCCTCCTGGTGGTGGCGGAAGAGCTCGCTGAGGTAGGGAGCGAGCTGGTCCGGGCCGCCGACCTCTTCCAGCCCCTGTTGCCAATCCTCCGTGTCGCGTTCGGCGAGCACCTCGGCGAGGAGCTCTTCCTTGTTGCGGAAGTGGTGCAGGAGGCCGACGTGGGTGATGCCGACTCGCTCCGCGATGTCACGGAGGGAGGCTCCGGCGTAGCCGTTCTCGGCGAAACTGTCGCGTGCCGCTCGTACGATCTCCGCCTTGCGGGCGGGCGTCTTGGCATACGGTCCACGTGCTTTGGCCTGGCCCATGGTGCTCCCACTCTCCTCGGCAGCGACTGAACTCTCGAAAGTTACCATATGGTAGGTATTCGCGCCTCGGCCTCCTCCGGTGGTGGACGGGTGAAAGGTAACGCTCTGATCACGAAGGTCGATCGCACTCTTCCCGTGCTTGCTCCACGGGCCTAGCGTCCCATCGAAAAGCAACCGCGTGGTAAGGGTTGGCGTGATCGCTGCTCCAGAGTTGCCATGGAGGCGGACGCGCCCACGGACGACGATGCCGACGCACGGCTGGACCGATAGACGCATGACCCCAACACCCGCACGGCGCACACCATTTCAGCTCCAGCCCTGGCCATCGGGCCATGGCGCAGGTCTCGTGACGTTTCTCGACGCCGGCCACCATCCGACAGTTCGGTACCACCGACCAGGGTCGCGAGAGGGCCGCATCATGATCCATTACGTAGCGCACCGCCTCGGAGCGGGCCTGGTGCTCGCCGCCCTGGCGACCGTGATCATGTTCTCGCTGCTGACCGCCTCCGTCGACGATGTCGTCGGCAGTGGCACGAGACCCTCCCGCATCCAGGCCGAGCAAGCCCACCTGAGGCTTGACGGCCCGCTGTTCACCCACTATCTGGACGGGCCGTCCCATGCGGTCCGTGGCGACCTCGGCCTGTCGTACTTCACCAGCGAGCCGGTCCGGCCCACGATCGCGGCCCGCTTCGGCGTCACGCTGTCGATCGTGCTGGCCGCCCTGTTCGCGGGCGTGATGCATGGCGTCCTGACAACCGCCCGGGGTGGCGCCGTCGACCGGATCGCCCAGAGCGTGGCGGTGGCCGGCTGTCCGCAACTGCGCCGGCCCCGCCCGCCCGGTGTGGCTGCGCGGCGTACCGAGCGTGCACATCGACGACATCACGGTCGTGACCTCGGCGGCAACATCGGAGCGGTCGAGTGCGACGTGGCCACCAGCACACGCCACGGTCCGCATCCGCGTCCGGGGTGCGTCGGGCAGCGAAGCGGCGGTGTCCGACAGTGCGAGCGGCGCCGTACAGATCGAGGACGTGACGCCGTGGCGGCCGGGCGTGGCCCACCCGTCCGGCCTCGTCGCCGAAGTGGTCGACGGCGACGGGGCGGTGGACACCTACCCGGCCCTCGGTGGTACATCGCGACCGGAGGGGGAGGAATGCCAGGCACTCTGTCCGCCCACCAACGGCCGGGTCGTCGACCGCATCGAGAAGGCCGTCGGCGAACACGTCCGGAATTACGCCGACTTGCAGACCTCGTACGGCATCCACCGCGTCGACGGCGACAGAAGGGGCGTCTTCACCCCCGACCGACGGCCGTAGGCGGCCGTGCACGTTCTTCGTGCGCGGTGGCGCGGACCGGGCGGACGCGAGCGGTCCGGTGGGTGCTGATGTGCCACTTCACCCTTCGGAGGAAGCGTCCTCGTACCGCTGGAGGAACCGCTCCACGAACTCAAGGGCCTCCGCGTGCCCGGTCGTCATGCCCATCGTGTTCTCCATCATGAGGATCCGGCCGAGAGCGTTCGTCAGCATGAGCAGCACGGCCGGCGACACCTCGGGCGGCAGTTGCGCACCGGTCTCGGCGAGGCGCCGGGTGAGTGCCTCCAGTTGTGCCTCGCGGTAGCTCTCGGCGCGGGCGGCGAGTTCGGCGCGGATCGCCTTGCGGTGATTGGCCAGGGCGGTGAACTCAGTGGTCAGTGCGTTGCCCGGATGGCTGGTGAGCTGCCACAGAGCGCGTATCGGCTGCCGGCCGTCAAGCCGACGGGCGACCCGCTCCAACTCCTCGTCACCGCGCCGCCGAAGCACGGCGAGGAACAGATCGTCGAGCGTACGGAAGTAGTACAGCACCAGCGCCGGCGCCACCTCGGCCTCTCGGGCCACCCGGCGGACGCCGACGGAGGCGTACCCCTCCTTCAGCATCAACCGCTCGGTGACATCGAGCAGGACCTGGCGCGTCTTGGAGTTCTCGGTGCCCATACGGCGAGGCGCAGTCATGTCGCTCATTGTCCTTGACGGTTCCGGAGGGCGCTGTTAAACAGTTGTTCAGCGCTCGTGTTAAACACTCGTTCAACATGAACGGAGGGCGAGATCGATGGCTCGCTATACGGGCACCCGCACCCCACGCGTCGAGGACGCCCGGTTGCTGACCGGCACCGGCACCTACGTCGACGACGTCGTACGGCCGGGAATGCTGCACGCCTGCTTCGTGCGCAGCCCCGTGGCACGGGCCCGCATCATCACGATCGACGTGTCGGAGGCGCTCCAACTCGACGGCGTACAGGCCGTGTTCGTCGCCCAGGACCTCAACCCCGGTGTGCGGGAGCAGTGGTACACGCTCAACGGGCGCGAGGACCCCGACACGCCTCGCCCGCCGCTTGCCGAGGGTGAGGTGCGGTTCGTCGGCGACCCGGTGGCGATGGTCGTCGCCGTCGACCGCTACATCGCCGAGGACGCGGCGGAGTTGGTCGTCGTCGACTACGACGAGCTGTCGCCGGTCGTCGACTACGCCACCGCCCTGGAGTCCGCCCACTCCGTCCACCCGTCCCGTCCCGGCAACCTGGTGGGCGAACTCGTCGGCCGTCCGATGGAGGACCTCACGCCGGTCTTCGAAGCCGCGCCGCACGTGGTCGGCATGACCATCCGTCAACAGGCGTACTGCCCGGTGCCGATGGAGACCCGCGGCATCGTCGCCGAATGGTCCGCGCCAGCCGGGGAGATGACGATCTGGGCGGCGACGCAGTCCCCGCACGAGGTCCGTTCCTTCTGCGCCCGGCTGCTCGGCGTCGACGAGCACCGGGTGCGCGTGGTGATGCGCGATACCGGTGGCGGGTTCGGGCAGAAGGTGCTGCCGCAGCGCGAGGACATGTGCGTGATGCTCGCGGCCGCCAAGCTGCCCGCCGCGCTGAAGTGGATCGAGGACCGGCAGGAGCACCTGCTCGCGGCCGGCCAGGCTCGTCACGAGCACGGCGAGGCGCGCATGGCCCTCGACGACGACGGCCGCATCCTGGCCGCCACCCTCGACCACGTCCAGGACGCCGGCGCCTACCCGACCCCATCCCCTGTACAGAGCGGCATCGCCGTCGGCCTGCTCTTCCCCGGCCCCTACCGCATCCCCCAGGGCACCTTCCGCTCACAGTTCGTGTTCTCCAACACCAGCGGACGGGTGGCCTATCGCGGTCCCTGGCAGTTCGAGTCCATGGCCCGCGAGGTCCTCCTCGACACCGCCGCCCGCCGCATCGGCATGGACCCCGTCGAACTGCGCCGCCGCAACATACTGCGCCGTGAGGACCTGCCGACAGCGAACTTCAACGGCATGCCCTACGACCACATCACCCCGTACGAGACCTTCGAGCAGGCGCTGCAGATCCTGGACTACCCGGCCTTCCGGCGCGAGCAGGAGCAGGCCCGCGCCCAGGGCCGCCACCTCGGCGTCGGTACCTGCACCTACGTCGAACCGACCGCCGGCGCCACCCCGTTCCACGGCACCGAGGGCGCGACCATCCGCATCGAGCCCTCCGGCAAGGTCAACGTCTACATGGCCGGCGGATCGTGCGGCAACAGCCTGGAGACCACCGTCGTCCAACTCACCGCCGACGCGCTCGGCGTCGCGATCGACGACGTCAGCACCATCCAGGGCGACACGGCGCTCACTCCGTACGGCGCAGGCACCGGCGGCAGCCGGTCCGGTCCCATGACCGCAGGCGCAATCGCCGAGACCGCGGCGGGATTACGTGACCGGATCCTCGCGATCGCCGGTCACCGGCTCGAAGTCGCCGTGGAGAAGCTGGAGTTGACCGGCAGCCGGGTGTCCGTGACGGGTGACCCCGAGAAGGCCCTCACTCTCGCCGAGATCGCGGACATCGCCTATTTCCAGCCCCACGCCCTGCCGCCAGGTGTGCCGGCCGGTCTGGAGGCCAGCGGACGCTACCGCTCACCGCACCTCATGATCTGGGCCAACGCCACACACTTGTGCACCTGCGAGGTGGACATCGTCACCGGCGGCGTGAAGCTCCTGCGCCACATCGTCAGCGAGGACTGCGGGCCCATGATCAACCCCAGTGTGGTGGAGGGCCAGATCTACGGCGGAACCGTCCAGGGGATCGGTGGTGCCCTCTACGAGCACCTCGCCTACGACGAGGACGGCAACCCGCTCGCCACCACGTTCATGGACTACCTCCTGCCCACCGCCACCGAGGTGCCGGTCATCGAACTGGGGCACATCGAGACACCGAGCCCGGGACCCGGCGGCCACAAGGGGGTGGGGGAGGGCGGCGCGATCGGCTCCGCCCCGGCCGTCGTGAACGCGGTCGCCGACGCCCTCGCACCGCTCGGTGTGGAGATCGGCCGACTGCCCCTGACCCCGGCGACGATCGTCGAACTCGTCGAGCAGGCAGGGGTGGTGACCCCGTGAAGCCGGCAGCGTTCGAGTACCACGCGCCCACCGGCGCCGAGGAGACGGTCGCGCTGCTCGCCGAGTTGGGCGACGAAGGGAAGACCATCGCCGGAGGCCAGAGCCTGGTCCCCATGCTGGCGCTACGCCTTGCCGCCTTCGGACACCTCGTCGATCTGCGCCGTGTGGACGAACTCCGAGGCATCGAACAACGCGACGGGACGGTGCGCATCGGTGCCACGACCACGCAGGCCACCCTCCAACGCTCCGAAGAAATAGGGAGCCTGATGCCTCTCCTCGCTCGCGCCACCCCCCTGATCGGCCACTTCCAGATTCGCAACCGGGGCACCATCGGCGGCTCACTCGCCCACGCCGACGCCGCGGCCGAGTACCCGGCGGTGGCGCTGACTCTGGGCGCCGAACTGGAGGCACTGTCGGTGCGCGGGCGCCGGAGCATCCCCGCAGCAGGCTTCTTCACCGGCACCTGGACCACGGCCCTGGCCGAGGACGAACTGCTGACGGCCGTCACCTTCCCCGTCTGGCACCGGCCCTGCGGATTCGCGATCGAGGAATTCGCCCGCAGGAGCGGGGACTTCGCGCTCGCCGGTGCCACCGTCGCGGTCGGCCTGGGCGGCGACGGGCGCATCGACCGCTGTGCCATCGGCCTGTTCGGACTCGGCCGGACCGCGCACCGGGCCCACACGGCGGAATCTGAACTCCTCGGCGGCGAACCCACCGAGGACAACGCCGACGAAGTCGCCGAACTCGCCCTGGCGGGCGTCGACTCGGTCCCGTCGGACCTGCACGGATCGGCCGGCTATCGCAAACGCGTCGGCGCGGCCATGGTGGCCCGCGCCTGGCGACGCGCCGTACGGGAGGCAGCCCATGGCTGACGACATCGACATCCGGGTGCGGGTCAACGGCCTCCCACGCCGCGACACCGTGCCGCCCAGGCTCACCCTCGCCGACTTCCTGCGCGTCAACTGCGGCCTCACCGGCACCCACTTGGGCTGCGAGCACGGTGTCTGCGGTGCCTGCACCGTGCTGCTGGACGGCGAAGCCGTACGCGCCTGCCTGGTCTTCGCCGTGCAGGCCGACGGCAGCGAGATCACCACCGTCGAGGGGCTCGCCTCACCCGACGGCGAACTGTCCGCCGTGCAAGCCGCGTTCCGTGAGCAGCACGGGCTGCAGTGCGGCTTCTGCACTCCGGGCTTCGTCGTCACTGTGACCGCCTTCCTCGCCGAGAACCCCAAGCCCACCGATGAGGAGATCCGGGAGGCCCTGTCCGGCAATCTGTGCCGCTGCACGGGCTACCAGGGGATCGTCAACGCCGTCCGGGCTGCCGCCGACAGCGAGGACTCCACATGAAACTGCAGAACACGCTCACCGTTCCCGCGTCCGTGGAGGAGGCCTGGCGGGTTCTGCTCGACATCGAACGCGTCACTCCGTGCGTGCCCGGGGCGACACTCACCTCCCGCGACGGCGACAGCTTCCAGGGCCGGATCAAGGTCAGGCTCGGACCCGTCAGCCTGACCTACAGCGGCACCGTCAAGTTCCTGTCGCGGAACGAGGCGGACAGGACGGTGGTGCTGGAGGCCGGCGGACGGGAGAGCCGCGGCAACGGGACGGCCAAGGCACTGGTGACGTGTCGCCTGGCCGGTTCCGGCGAGACCTCCACCGACGTGTTCGTGGACACGGACCTCGCCATCACGGGCAAGCCCGCCCAGTTCGGGCGCGGCACCCTCGCCGAGGTCGCGGGCGCCCTCATCGGACGGTTCGCCGAGAACCTCGCTGCCGAACTCGCCGTACCCACCCCGGCTCCCGCTGCCGTACCCGCCCCGACCCCGGTGGTTGCCGAACCCGTCGACCTCATCGACGCCGCCGGCGTGGGCGCCCTCAAACGCATCGCACCGGCGGCCACGGCGTTCGCCGTGCTGTTCCTCCTCGCGCTCCTCGTGCGCGGGCGCCGACGCACCGACCGGTGACCAGGCCTCCGCGCCACCGTCACCCGGACCGACTCAACCCATCCCAGGAAAAGAGGTCACTCATGCCCGGACGAGTGGAAGGCAAGGTCGCCTTCATCACCGGTGCCGCCCGCGGCCAGGGCCGCAGCCATGCCGTACGGCTGGCGGAAGAGGGCGCCGACATCATCGCCGTCGATGTGTGCAAGCAGCTCGACGGCGTCACGTTCCCCATGTCCACGCCCGAGGACCTGGAGGAGACCGTCAACCAGGTGCAGAAGCTGGGCCGGCGGATCCACGCGGTACAGGCGGACGTCCGTGACCACGACGCGCTCAAGTCGGCCGTGGACGACGGCGTGGCCGAATTCGGCCGGCTGGACATCGTGGTGGCCAACGCGGGACTGGGCAGCGGCGGCGCCACCCTCGACGCCATGGAGGAGAAGACCTGGCGCGACATGATCGATGTCAACCTGACCGGCGTATGGCTGTCCACCAAAGTGTCGACCCCGCACATCATCGCGGGCGGCCGAGGCGGTTCGGTCATCCTGACCAGCTCCGTGGGCGGGCTGAAGGGCTACGCGAACATCGGCCACTACATCGCCGCCAAGCACGGCGTGGTAGGGCTGATGCGCACGATGGCCGGGGAGTTGGGGCAGCACAACATCCGCGTCAACACGCTGCATCCCACCCAGGTCAACACGCCGATGGTGATGCACGACGACACCTACCGGATGTTCCGGCCCGACCTGGAGAACCCCACCGTCGACGACTTCGCGGCTGTCTCGCAGGGCATGCACGTGCTGCCCACCCCCTGGGTCGAGGCACTGGACATCAGCAACGCCGTCCTCTTCCTCGCCTCCGACGAGGCCCGTTTCGTCACCGGCGTGACGCTGCCCATCGACGCCGGCGCCCTGATCAAGTGAGCCGTATATCAAGGGAGTTGCGTTCGTGACTACCGCAGACCCGATCTACTGGGACCCCTACGACCCCACCCTCGCCCGCGATCCCTATCCCCTGTACGCCCGGCTGCGCGAGGAAGCGCCGCTCTACTACAACGACAAGCACGATTTCTACGCCGTCAGCCGCCACGCCGACGTCCAGCGCGGTCTCGCCGACTGGCAGACCTACTCCTCGGCGCGCGGCGACATCCTGGAGATCGTCCAGGCGGACATCGAACTCCCGCCCGGCACCCTCATCTTCGAGGACCCGCCCGTCCACGACATCCACCGCCGGCTGCTCGCCCGGCTGTTCACACCTCGTCGGCTCGCCGGTCTGGAGCCACGGGTCCGGGCCTTCTGCCGGCGCGCGCTGGAGCCGGTTACCGGCGCCGACCGGTTCGACCTCGTCCAGGCCGTCGGCGCCGAGATGCCGATGCGGGTGATCGGCATGCTGCTGGGCATCCCCGAGGCCGACCAGCCCGCGATCCGCGACTACACCGACGACACACTCGGCACCGCGAACGGCGGGAAGATCGACGAGGCGGACATCCTCAGCACGGAGGCGTTCCGGGACTACATCGAGTGGCGCAAGCAGCACCCCTCGGACGACCTCATGACCGAGTTGATGACCGCCGAGTTCGAGGACGAGAACGGCGTCACGCGCACACTCACCGATGAGGAGGTCCTCACCTACTGCACGGTGGTCGCCGGCGCCGGCAACGAGACCACCGGCCGCCTCATCGGCTGGTTCGGCGCGCTGATGGCCCGATATCCCGAAGCCCGCCGGGAGTTGGCCGCCGACCCCTCCCTCATCCCCAACGCCATCGAGGAGATCCTGCGCTTCGAGCCGACCGGACCTTTCACCGCGCGCCACGTCACCAAGGACGTGGAGCTGTACGACCGTACCGTGCCGGCCGGCAGTGCCATCCTCTTCATCCAGGCCGCCGCCAACCGCGACCCCCGGCGCTTCGACGATCCGGACCGCTTTGACATCCACCGGGTCACCCAGCACATGAGCTTCGGCGTCGGTGCCCACTACTGCCTGGGCGCTGCTCTGGCCCGGCTGGAGGGCCGGATCGCGGCGGAGGAGATCCTCCGGCGGTTCCCCGGCTGGGACGTGGACTGGGACGGCGCGGAGCTGGCACAGACCTCGACCGTCCGCGGCTGGAAGACGCTGCCACTGGTCATCGAAGGAGTCCGAGGATGACGGATCGGTGGAAGGTCGCCATCGACACACGGGTGTGCGTCCGCACCGGGCTGTGTGCGGCCTCCGCACCCGAGCGGTTCGAGCTCGACGAGAACGGCCAGGGGCACGCGAGGTCCGCCACCCTGGCGGCGTCCGAAGAGGTGCTGGAGGTGGCCGAGTCGTGCCCGATCGAGGCCATCGGCATCACGGACGCGGACACCGGCGAGCGGGTCTTCCCGCCGTCGGGCGCCTGAACATTTCTTCAACTGACTGACTGCTAAGGCAGTTGACTTCACGCCACGACGAAACTAGATTCCTGTCATGCGGAAATGATGTTCTCGAACCTGCGTAACCCTGCTCTCCAAGGAGTCTGGTGTCGTGGTTGAACCGTCCGTGAAGGAACAGATCGTCCTGGCCGCCGAGCGGCTCTTCGCCGAGCACGGCCTCGATGGAGTGTCTCTGCGCCAGATCAGCACGGCGGCCGGGAACGGCAACAACACGGCGGTGCAGTACCACTTCGGCACGAAGGAGCACCTTGTCCAGGAGATCTTCGAGTACCGCCTCCCGGAGCTGAACGAACGACGCAGGCTGCTGGTCGCGCGTCGGCGCCCGGACGATCTCAGATCATGGGTGGAGTGTCACCTCCTGCCCGTCCTGGAGCAGGGCGAGCAGGAGGGCAGCCACTATCTGAGCTTTGTCGCGATGCTTCAGCAGTACGGCCGCCGGGACATCTTCGAACGCCTTTCAGCCGAACTCAGCAAGCCCACCATCGACTTCGTGGAGCGCATCGGCACACTGCTGCCCCACATTCCCGAGCCGTTGCGCGGTCACCGCATCGCGCAGGCGCTGGCCTTCGGCGTGCACGCCGCGTCCGAACGCGAACGCACCCGGGCCCGCGGCGGGCACGTGCTGCCCTTCGCCGTGCACGTCGGCGACCTGCTGGACGGCCTGGTCGGCTTCCTCCAGGCCCCCGTGTCGTCGACGACCTCGTCCGTGCTCGTCGAGACAGGACCGAATGAACCGGTCCTGCCGTTTCATCCCTGAACAGCCGCCCTTCCACCCGTGAGCGGAGGAACGACGCCGCGATGAGTATCGATCTGCACAACGCCGTGGCCGTGGTCACCGGCGCCGGCAGCGGGATCGGCCGCGCCGCGGCCCACTCCTTCGCCCGGCGCGGCGCACGTGTCGTGGTCACCGACCTCGTCGGCGAGCGGGCGCACACCGTCGCCGGTGAACTCGGCGCCCGGGGCCTAGCCGCGGAATGCGACGTGACCAGCCTGGACGACCTGCAAGCGGTGCGGAAGCTTGCCCTCGACCGCTTCGGCCGACTCGACCTGGTCATGAACAACGTCGGCATCCTGGCCGTCGGCCCCGTCGAGGACATTCCCCTGGACGCGTGGCAACGCGTCGTGGACGTCAACCTGTTGGGCGTCGTACGCAGCAACCTCGTATTTCTGCCACACCTGTTGGAGCAGGGGTCGGGCCATGTCGTCAACACCGCTTCCATGGCCGGTCTGTTGCCCTACGGATTCGACCGCCTGCCCTACACCGCGACCAAGCACGCCGTCGTCGGCCTGTCCGAGGCGCTCGCCCTGTACCTGCGCCCACGCGGCATCGGCGTCTCCTGCCTGTGCCCGGCCGGCGTGGCCACCAACATCGTCGAGCAGATCAGCTTCTACGGGAAACCGGCACCGCCCCGGGGCCCCGACTTCCCCGTCGTGGACGCCGATGCGGTCGGCGAACTCGTCGCCGAGGGAGTCACCCACGACCGCTTCCTCATCCTCACCGCACCCCAGGCCGCCGACGAACTGCGCGAGCACGGTGCCGATGTCGACGCCTACCTGTCCCGTCTGACGAAGGACGCCTTATGAGCAGCACACTCGACAGGCTTCGCCTGGACGGCAAGGTCGCCGTCGTCACCGGCGGCGCCGGCGCCATCGGCCAGGTCTACGGCCGCGCACTGGCAGAGGCCGGCGCCTCCGTCGTCCTCGCGGACCTCAACGCCGAAGGCGCCGAGCAGGCCGCCAAGTCCCTGGCCACCGACGGACTGCGCACGCTCGGCGTGCAGGTCGACATCACCGACCGCGCCTCCGCCGCCGACATGGCCGCGAAGACCACCGCAGCCTTCGGCGGCATCGACATCCTGGTGAACAACGCCGCGTTGATGGCCGAGATCCCCCAGGTCGACATCCTGGACCTGCCCGACGACTGGTTCGACCGGGTCATGCGCGTCAACGTCCTCGGCGCCGTCATCTGCGCGGGCGCGGTCAAGGCCTCCATGGTCGAGCGAGGCGGCGGACGCATCATCAACCAGGTCTCCGCAGGCGCCTTCATGGGCGGCGGCATCTACGGCGTCAGCAAACTCGCCCTGGTCAACATCACCGTCGGCCTCGCCCGCTCACTCGGCCCACTCGGCATCAACGTCAACGCCATCGCCCCCGGCCTGGTCGAGAACGAACCCGGCC
>NZ_JBXVPZ010000030.1:14320-42037 GCF_057961495.1 Streptomyces sp. P5F9
AACCCGGCCTGCGCAGCCTCCCCGCCGACCACCCCGCGCGCGCCGCCCTCACCGCCGCCATCCCGGGCAAGAAGTCCGCACCCGCCGAAGACCTGCTCGGCACACTGCTGTTGCTCGCCTCCCCGGCCGGCGAGTGGATCAACGGCCAGGCCATCAGCGTCGACGGCGGCTGGGTCACCCGGCTGTGACCGGCACCGGGACCCCCGGGACACGGGTCGGCTTCATCGGACTGGGCAGCCAGGGCGCGCCGATGGCCCGCCGCATCGCCGAGGAGTCGTTCCCGCTGACGCTGTGGGCGCGTCGCCGTACGTCCACGGACGCCTTCGCCGATACGGCCGCCACTGTGGCGGCCACACCGGCCGAACTGGGGGCAGCCAGCGACATCGTGTGCCTGTGCGTCGTCGCGGACGCGGACGTCGAGGACGTACTCCTGCGCCCCGACGGCGTACTGACCGGCATGGCTCCCGGCGGGGTCGTCGCCCTCCACTCCACCATCCACCCCGACACCTGCCGACGCGTCGCCGACGAGGCCGCCAAGCGGGAGATCGCCGTGGTGGACGCTCCGGTCAGCGGCGGAGGCGCAGCGGCCGCGGATCGCAGGCTCCTGGTCATGGCCGGTGGCCAGGAAGTGGACGTCGCCCGCTGCCGCCCGGTGTTCGACACCTTCGCCGACCCGGTCATCCACCTCGGACCGCTGGGCAGCGGCCAACTCGCCAAGCTGCTCAACAACTTCGTGTTCACCGCGCAGGTCGGCCTGGCGTTGGACACCTTCTCCCTCGCCGACGGGCTCGGCATGGACCGCACCGCGGTCGCACAGGTGCTCGCGCACGGCACCGGCGGCAGCCGCGCCGCGGCCATCCTCGCCGCTTCCGGCTTCAACACCGACGGGCTGCGCCGGGCCCTGCCGCTGCTGCGCAAGGACGTCGGCCTCCTGCTCGACGTCGCCGACACGGCCCGGGCTCCCCGGCCCCGGACACTCGCGGACCTCACCACGCACACCCTGTCGACGCTGGGCCAGAGGCCGGCGCCCTGACCACCGCCCCACCCGGACGACCCCAAGGCGGCACCGACATGACCACGTCCCTGTCCCACGACCTCGGCACCACCGGCCCCCTCGTCGACGGCACCTGGCTCGACCGCACCTCCGTCGGCCAGGCGGACCACATCAACCCCGCGACCGCCCGCGCCAACGGCACCGTCCTGCTCAGCGGACCCCTGGAGGTCGACGCGGCCGTTTCCGCGGCGAAGAAGGCCTTCCCCGAGTGGCGGGCGGTGCCCCCGGACCAGCGCCGCCGCATCCTCCAACGCGTGGAGGAGCTCATGCTGGAGCGCGTGCCCGAACTCGCCCGGCTGAACACCCTCGAACTCGGCGTCCCCTTCCGTACGTCGGCGGGGCTGGCCCACCTGTCCGCGGGCTGGTTCGGCTACTACGCCGGCTGGGCCGACAAGCTGGAGGGCGCCACCATCCCTCTCAGCCCGCGCATGGTGCCGGGCCTCGACTACACCGTCCCCGAGCCGTACGGCGTCATCGGCGTCATCCTGACCTGGAACGGTCCGATCATGTCGGTCGGCATGAAAATCGCCCCCGCGCTCGCGGCGGGCAACTGCGTCGTCGTCAAGTCACCCGACCTGGCACCCTTCACCGTGGCCCGGTTCGCCGAGATCGCCCTGGAGGCCGGGCTGCCCCCGGGCGTGCTGCACATCCTGCCCGGCGGCCCGTCGGCCGGCGAGCGGCTGGTCAGCCACCCCGACATCGCGAAGATCACTTTCACCGGTGGCATCCCCACCGCCAAGAAGGTCCTTGACGCGGCACGCCACACCCTCACACCGGTTCTGCTCGAACTCGGCGGCAAGACAGCCGACATCGTCTTCCCCGACGCCGACCTCGACGAGGCCGTCGCCGAGACCGTCCGCTCCTGCTACACCCTCTCCGGCCAGGGCTGCAACCTCACCACCCGCATGCTGATCCACCGCGAGGTGTACGACAGAGTGGTCGCCGCAACCGGCGAGGCAGCCGCCGCACTGCGCGTCGGAGACCCCTTCGACCAGGCAACCGCCCTCGGCCCGGTCGTCGGCAGAGCGGCCCACGAACGCATCCTGGGGATGATCGAACGCGCGGCCAAGGACAGCCGGTTGGTCGTCGGCGGCCACGCGACCGACCCCTCGACGCTGCCCCCGGACAACCGCGACGGCTACTTCATCGACCCGACGGTCCTCGCCGACGTCGACCCGCACAGTGAGGTCGGCCAGCACGAGGTCTTCGGCCCCGTACTGTCCCTGATCCCCTTCGAGAGCGAGGACGAGGCGGTCGAGCTGGCCAACTCCACCCCCTACGGCCTCGGAAGCGCCGTACACACCCACGACGTGTCCAGGGTCCAACGCCTCGTCCCGCAGCTTCAGTCGGGCACCGTCCTCGTCAACGGCGCCTCGGGCCAGCCGCCGGGCGCCCCCTTCGGCGGCTACAAGCAGAGCGGCTACGGCCGCGAAGGCGGCAAAGAGGGCCTCTACGAGTTCCTCCAGACCAAGAACGTCTTCATCCGTGCCTAATCGCGCGCCCGAACTCCCGCTTCAGGAGGCCGAGATGGACGACATTCCCGCGACACGGACATTGACCGAAGTGCTGCCCGACCACGAACCGCCCACATCAACCACTCCGTTCGGCCGCGCCTCACGCGACTTCCTCTACGGCGAGGTCTGGTCACGCCCCGGCCTGAGCCGCCGCGACCGCCGCTGGGTCACCCTGACGTGCGTGGCCGCCGCCGACTCCCCGCAGCCCATCGAGGACCATGTCCACGCGGCGCTCGCGTCCGGTGACATCGAGCTGGAGGCCATGCTGGAGTTCGTCCTGCACTTCGCGGTGTACTGCGGCTGGCCCAAGGCCTCCCACCTGGAGGGTGCCATCGCGCGCCAGTGGGACCGTATCCACCGTGAACGCGGCGAACAGACCCCGCCCTGGCCCCAGTTGAGCGACAACACGCTCGGGTCAGGAGCCTGGGACGAGCGAATCAAGCGCGGCGTCGAGGAGTTCATCGACGTCAACCTCGTGCCCGCACCACCCGCGAACTCGCCGTACCGGCACGCCGGCATCCTGAACTTCGTCTTCGGCCACGTCTGGCAACGCCCCGGCCTGACCCGCCGCGAACGCCGGATCATCACCGTCGCCTGCGTCGCGCTCGACGACTCGCCCATCCCGCTCCACTCGCACGTCACCGCCGCGCTCCACTCCGGCGACGTCACCAAGGAGGAGATGGACGAGATCGTGCTGCAGTTCGCCGCGTACTACGGCTTCGCCAAGGGGGAGGCACTCGCGGACACGGCCGAGACAGCATGGGCGTCCAAGCCCGACTGACCAGCGCCCTGCGGCCGAGGTATTGCGCGTCGGCGCGGACTGTCCGGTATCCGTCCGGGTGTAAGGCCTGTGAGGTGGGGGAACGAGGGCCGTCACCCAGACCGGCGTGCCCGGCTACGTGTGCCAGATAGCCAAGGGCGCCACCTCGCTGTGGGAGCAGTGGACCGACCGCCTCTCGGTGAACCACCACTACCGCTCCAACGTGGCCATCCGGTTCTATCAGAGCCTGGCAGGGATCAGGCCGACCTCAGCCGCCTACGAAACGCTGCGGGTCCGGCCGTACATCCCCTCGGGCGCGGTCAACAGCTGCGTCCCGAAGGCCCGGGTTTCTGCTCCGCCTGCCCCAAGCAGGACAACGGGCGCAGACGGCGCAGCGCCCGGCGCCACGACTCGGGGACCCAGCAGTCGATGGTGATGCCGGACCGTCTCTCCATGATCCCGGCGCGGCACAGCCCGCATTCGCCGCGTAGACAGTCGTACATGATTGCGTCACCCGCCTCCTTCAGCGCGTCCAGCATGCTGGTGCTGACCGGGGCTTCAACCGTGACGCCCTGGCGCTCCACGGCGGCCTGGCACGGACGGGCGGGGTGGTTGCCGCTGGTTCCGAACGTCTCGAACCGGAGGCCTGCGGGCGGCCGTCCGTCCTGCTGCCAGGCTGGCGAGCTCTCACTGGTCCCTACCTTCTTGAGCGGATTCAGCCCGGGTCAGCAGGTCGTCGTGGGAAGCCTCCAGCTCCGCCCTGAACGCCATGCGATCGCGGGACCGGGCGGTGTAGAGGATCTGATAGTCGCTGCTACGGACGCGCCGGCCCGGGCCAGGCTCAGGCGGCGAACAGCACGCTGGGGACGAATCGGGATGGAGTGGGAACTCTTCGACGGGATCGGGGACTTCGAGTTCGCCGCCGGTTTCAACGAGTGCATCCGCACGTATCCGTCCCGGCCGTCCCGCTGTCGACGCACGGCGATGCGCAGCAGGCCGTCGTCCTGACCGAGATCGGCAAGGGAGGTCGACCGGGTCTCGCTGCCACTCGGAAGCCGCATGGTGACCTCCAGATGGCTGCCGGGAGGGTGGCGCGGGCGCCACATCCGTCAGGCGCAGGGTGATCAGGGCGACGACCGGCGTCAGTTCGTCGAGGACTTCGTGCTGCCGCTCATGTTGCCCCTTGGCGTCCCGATGACCATCGGGACGCCAAGGGGCAGGGGTCTACCAGGTCAGTCGCAGGGTCTTGTACGAGTCGGTCCAGAGGCGCGGGTGACCGGATGAATCTGAGGAGAGCCAGGCCCAAGGGGCTGGATGAACCGGGCGGTGTCCCTATGCCGGACGCCTGCCTCTTCTTGAGCAACGGCATTCACCACGACGAGACGCGCGACACCGGATGCAACTACCGGCAACCGCGCCTGCGCGGAATCTTCGAGGTCATGTCTCTCCCGGCTCGTCCGCCGAAGCGATGCGTTGGCCGGCTATGCCCGGTGGCCCTCTCGTCGCGGTGCCGGCCGGACGTGGGCGGGTGGCAGTCGGTGGTCAGGATGCGGCCGCTACATCGGGGATGCGAAGGTCACCTTCGATTTACTGGGCGCGACCGAAGCCGAAGGACCGGTCGGCGGGGGTGTTCTCGGCGTATCCGATGAAGACGTCCTCGTCGGCCACTCCTATCAGTGCCGGCGATGTGGCGATGGCGGCATAGAGGCGCTGCTTGACCTCGGTCGTGCGCCCGGCGTGCGTGAGGATCTGGATCATCACGTCCCGTTGTCACTGCGCTCGAAGCCCAAGCCGGCGTCCGGCGCGATGATCCGGCTCACCTCGTGTCCGGTGACAATCTGCAAGCGGTCGTGCGGGGGGATCTCCAGAACGTTCACCACGGCCGTGTGAACGGCGTCAGCGACGGCGCAAACCTGTGTGTTGCCGCGGCCCTAGACGAGATCGATCCGGACCAGCGGCATGGGAGAACTCCTTGCTCGTATTCCCAGTCGAGGATCGCGCCGATCTTCTCGTTCTCGTCCAGGAATCCCAGAGGACCCTGACCCACGAAGAGGACCGTCTCGTCGGGGAACTTGGTCCAGTCGTGGAGCATGGAGTTGGGCTCCTAGCCGTAGCCGTCGGCCGTGAACCCGCCGCCGGATCGTAATCTCCGCCGCCTGCCGTGACCGAGCAAATTCTTACCACATGGCTGACGTTTGGAGAACGTAGTGCGTCATCCGTTCGCGAGCGCGTCCAGGAGCCAGTCGCGCCGCACGCAGTGTTCTAGCGCGAAGGAGTCGGCCAGTGCGAGCACGTCGTCGTCACCGAGGCCTCGGAAGAGTTCGGCGTACTCCTGGACGAGCGGCTGGCCGAGCAGGATGTGACGGACGATGATCTCGATCCACTGGCGGGTACCGAACGGGTACGGAGAGAAGCCCGGGAACTCGTCGGCGACAAGCTGTTCGAGCGGCTTGGCCGCCTCGCGGATGTCGCCGTCCGGGGAACTCCAGGCCTCTGCGCCCAGGCGGTGTTTCTTGGCCATGAACTCGGCGAAATGGTGCTGGTACGGGCTGCCCTGGGCAAGGTGGACAAGCCCTTGGAGGCCGACGTCCTTGTACGTCCAGATCGACCAACTGGCCTCGTGCCGACGGTAGATCTCCAACTGGTCGGCGAGCAACCGCCCGCACTGTTCGTCCCGCACCGGGTCGCCGGTGTACACCGGGCCGAACTCGCCGATCCAGATGGGAGTGCCGGTCTTGCGCATGTACGCGGTGCGGCGCAGGAAGACGTCCTCGACGTGCCCCTTGTCGACCCAGATCCCGTGCGTGTGACCGGGGTAGCCGCCAGTGCGGGCGAAGCCGGCGCGCGCGTAGTCGTGGCAGGTGTAGACGGTGTTCTCGATGGGTTCGCCGAAGAGGTCGAACTCGGTGGAGTAGCGATTGCCGTCGAGGAAGAGGATGTGGTGCGGATCGATCGAGCGAATGGCTGCGACGAGGCGGTCGTAGAAGGCGGACAGCACGTGCCCGAACTCGTCGGCGGGCTCGTTGATCGGGTTGTATCCCGCCACCCACGGGTTGTCCTTGTACCGTTCGGCGATGACCTCCCACAGGTGCACGACCCGGTCCTGGAAGTGCCGGTGGTCCCAAAAGGACGGCAGGTGGGTGGGGTTGTCGGAATGCCATTGGTGGTTCTGGGCGCCGGGCAGCGAGTGCAGGTCGATGACGGTGTAGATGCCGTGCCGTCCGCACAGTTGCACCACGCGGTCGAGCTGTGCGAAGCCTTCCTCGCGGATCTGCAGCGGGTGGGCGTCGTCCTCGAAGTGGCGGTAGTTCACCGGCAGGCGCAGGCAGTTGACGCCTTTGGAGGCGAGCAGCGCGGCGTCGGCCTCGTCGAAGAAGACGGTCAGCAGCCGGTCGAAGAACAGCTGATACCGGCGCTCGCCCAGGACCTCCCGTACCGCGGAACGCATGGCGGATTCATTGGAGGGGTAGCCGGTGATGAAGTTCTCCATGTTCATCCAGCCGCCGAGTCCGGCGCCACGGAGCCGGACCGGGGTGCCGTCCCGGGTTTCGAGCCGGGTGCCGGAGACCTTCAGCAGGGGGTCAGGAAGATTGCGGTGGGAGGGCGGAGTGGAGAGCGCGGAGGCCATTCAGACGGTCCCTTCGTGGTCCGGTGACGGGCGGGGTTTCATCGACGCCGACCTCGGCCCCGGCTAGGGGAGGGGCGTGAAGAGGTGCAGCTACCTCAGGCTGAGGGCGTCTCGTCGCCAGCGGTGACGAAGATCCGTACGTCCCAGGCCCCGAGGCGCAGTGCTGTGCCGGCGGCCGCGGAGGTGCCGTCGAGCACGTCGGAGAGCGCCACCGGTGCCGTGACGTGCGTGGGGTCCCAGCTCCAGTTGTGGACGACGTGGACGCGGCGGCCGTCGGGCGAGGTCCCGGTGGTGGCGGTGACCGACGGCGGCAGGTTCTGCCAGCCGCTGCTAGGGGCGGGTGCCAGCCAGGTGGCGAGCGCCCTGGCGAGGTCGCGGCCGGGGACCGTGCCGACGCAGGTGACCCGGCCGGCGCCGTGGCGGCGGGTGGTGACGGCGGGCCAGCGGCCGAAGTGCGGGTGGTCGTACGCTGCGAGCACCTCGGCATCCAGGACCGTGAGTCCGTCGACCCAGCGCGTGGCCGTCGACTCCTCCGGCAGCTCCAGCGGGCTGCCGGGCACCGCGCGCAGCGGGATGTCCTGCACGAGGTTGCTGAACTCCTCGTACTGGACCCCGGCGGCCTTGGTGAGTCGTCCCGGCGCTGGTTCCTGGCGGGCCCGCGCCTCGTGGTCGGCGTAGCCGGTCCGTGGTCCGAGGACCAGGTGGCCGCCTGCGTGTGCGTAGGCCGCGAGCCAGTCCAGTGTCCCGTCGGCGGCCACATGCAGGGCTGGGACGACGAGGACCGGATGGAGGCCCACGGCCTCCCCGGGGCTCTTGCCGAGGACTTCGCCGCCGGCATCGTGCAGCTGGCGGGCGTGCACCATGCGGACCTGGCGGCCGGCCTCGAAGGTGCCGCGATAGAAGGGATCGAAGATGCCGTGGTAGGCGGCCGGATCGGGTTCGCCGTTCTGGTTCGCCAGGGGCGGGTACTTCTGCATCAGCCACTTGCTCGGCGTCGAGTACACCATGGTGATGTCGGCGTCCGGCTCAATGCCGGCGACCAGCGAGCCCGCGGTTTCGAACTCGCCTCCCAGACGGGCCAGTTCGTCGTACACGCGGCCCGGCCTGCCGCTGTGCGGGAGGATGCCGCCCACGTACGTCTCGGCCCCGAAGTGCAGGGTGTGCCAGTGCCAGTACTCGATCATCCGTGCCCCGCGCGCCACCAGCAGCCATGCAGCCTGCCGCCACTGGCCGTCGTAGGCAGGGCGGTTGTCCCAGGGGCCGCCGATGGTGGCCGCGTTGGTCTCGGTGACCAGGAACGGGGCCTGGCGGGAGGAGTACATCCGGTCCGCGATCTGGGAGATCGACCAGGCGCCGGCGGTCTTGTTGTGCTCGGCCTCGCGCTCGTCGGGCAGCACCAGGGCGTCCTGCATCGCGTAGTACGGGTTGCCCGCGGCGATGTCCAGGGCCGCGTTGAGCGCATGGTCCTCCACCCCCGGGCGGGGATAGGAGACGCAGGTGGTGACGAACTGCTCGGGGAGGGCGTACTCGCGGGTGATGCCCGCCTGCCAGGCGATGAACTCGGTGGTCTGCCTGGCCTGGAACTCCCGCCAGGCGACGTCGTACTGCGGCTGGGCGTTGCCGTCCGGCGTCCACAGGTCGGCCCACGTGGTCAGGCGGTGCGACCAGTAGACCAGACCCCACTCCTGGTTGAGGGTCTCCACGTTGCCGTACTTGCGGCGCAGGTGGTCGGTGAAGCGCTGGAAGACACCGTGATTGTGGAAGAGCTCCAGGCCGGGCTCGTTGTCCACCTGGAAGCCGATGACCGCGGGGTGGCGGGCGTAACGGTCAAGGATGCGGCGGATGACGCGTTCGGCGTGGAAGAGGAAGGCGGGGTGGGTGTAGTCGACCTCCTGACGGGCTCCCCAGCCAATGCGCTGCCCGGTGGTCCGTTCGCCGCAGATCTCCGGGTACTGCCGGGCCAGCCACGGCGGGACCGCATAGGTCGGCGTGCCCAGGATGACGGAGATCCCGCGCTCTCGGGCACCGTCTAGGACGGGCTGGAGCCAGCCGAGGTCGAACGTTCCGTTCTCCGGCTCCCAGGTCGACCAGACCGACTCGCCGACCCGGATGACGGTGAAGTGTGCCTCGGCCATCAGGGCGAGGTCTTTCTTGAGCTGCTCCTCGGCTTGTTCGGTGCCGTAGGGTGGCCGGTACTCGTGGTAATACGCGGCGCCGAAGAGAACGCGGGCGGGCAGGTCCGCCATGAAGTGGGCCTCCTGAAGGCAGAGTTGGGTGCATGGGGGCGGCGGGGAAGACCTGCTGCCCCCCGGATCAGCTGCCGTTGGCCGGCTGGCTGTAGGTGGTCCCGTCGATGCTCGTGGTGAGCGTGCCGACGGCCTGGAAGTCGTTCCTGAGCATCGCGGCCGGGCCGAGGGTGAAACCTCCGGGACCGGTGCGTTTGGTGCCGGTGTGCCGGCCGGACAGCGTCAGGTCCTCGGTCCAGGTGACGCAGGCGAGTGCCGAAGCGGTATCCGGTGTGCAGCCGAGGGCCGTGTTGGAGACGTGCTCCACTTTCTCGGTGCCGTTGATGATGTTCGTGCCGTCGTCGCTGTAACCGCGGTATTCGACGGCGACGCTGAGGGTCTGGGTGCCGGCGCTGTTGTTGGTGATGTGTATCGTGGCTGAACCCTGGGTCTTTCCGCGCAGGGTGTACGCGCCGGTCGGCAGCGGGTTCGGCTGCTGCGGAGCTTTGTCCGGGTCGTACGGCTGGCCCCAGGTCTTGTCGGAGACCGGTGCGGGAGTCACGGGCGTGCTGGGTTTGAGGTCAGGGAAGCGGGCGATCATCAGCCGGCTGTTGCGGCCCCCGGATTCTGTGGAGTCGGTGCAGCGGTGCGGTGTCGGATTGGCGCCGCAGGCCAGGTTCTCGGTGTAGACGACGGCCGTGCTGTCGGCCAGCCACACTGGGTCGGCGGCTGCGTTCCAGTTGGGGTCGGATCCGGCGTTGATCTGGACGCCGCGGCCGGTCCTTGCGTCGACGAGCCAGGGGGAGAAGAAGCGGCGGTTGCCGTTGTTGCGGATCCCGGAGACGTACGGAGCGGTGCCCGCCTGTGCGGTGAGAGGGGGGATGCCCGGCATGCCGGAGATGAAGTCGAGGCGTCCTGAGCCGTTGACCTCGTCGGCGAGCAGCCATTTGCCGTCGGGGGACATCGCCATGGGGTCGGTGTAGTGGGCCTGTTGCGTGAGGGATCGGGAGGCGCCGGTGGCCAGGTTGGTGGCCCAGGCGTCCATGCTGTCGGAGTTCAGGCTCTGGATGCCGAGGATGGCCCGCCCGTCACTGGTGAAACCGCGCGGCTCACCGATCATGCCGGCGTGGTTGAGGCGCAGTTGGTCTCCGCCCTCGACGACCAGGGGCTGGTACGCCGGTGAGGGGTTCACCAGGACCGAGGTCTTGATGAGCTCGTAGCGCCGGTTCTCCTTGTCGTACGCGAGCCGACCTACGTACGGGATCTCGGCGAGGGCCCTGAAGTCCAGGACGTCCCAGACCAGATGTACGCCGTCGGGGCTCAGTCGCCACTCACGGCCGTTGTTGATGCCGCTGCTGTCGGGTTTGAAGAGTGGCTTGCCATTCCAATAGATGGGGGTCACGCGGGTGTTGGCGGGGGTGCAGCGGGGGTTGGTGACGGCGTACTCGGCTCCGTCGGCACCGCACTCCAGGATGCCGTTGCTGACCAGAACGTGCCTGCGGTCGGGCAGCTCGTTCGCAGGCGGGTACACGAGCTGGCTCGTGTCGATGTCGGAACCGAGCGACACCCCGCAGGTGATGCACTTCCATGCTTCGCCGTTCGGGAAGGTGGTGCCGTCGGTGCGGACCGCCAGGACCTGATTGCCGCGGTAGACACTGGCCGGTCCTGAGTCCGGTGCCCCGGCGTAGGTGATGCCCAGGAGTACATACCTCGAGTCCCTGGCGGGGCCGGGTGTGCCGATGCCGCTCCAGTCGGCCGACACGCAGCCGGTGGGGTGGGTGCACAGACCGTCCTGCGGGACGGTCGGTGGGACCGGCAGCTCCTTGATGTCGACCCGCGGCTGTGTCACGGGGGACGTGTCCGTGGATGTCTGGGCGGCTGCCGGGAGTTGGGTGCAGGACAGGGCCGCGGCGAGTGCCAGGGTGGCGGCCGCGGTGCCTCTCGCGAGGCTGGAACGTGTGCGTGGGACTCGCATGATCATGGCAGGTTCCTCATTGGTCGTTGCGTGATCACTTGAGCGCACCCGCCGAGAGCCCGCTGATGATGTGGCGCTGGGCGATCGCGTAGAAGACGACGATCGGTAGCACCGCGATGAGCGAGGCGGCGAGCAGGATCTGTTGTTGCGGGGACTCCGCCGAGACGAAGTTGGTGAGCCCGCGCTGCACGGGCATCAGCGAGCTGTCGTTGAACAGCACCAGTCCCATGAGGTACTCGTTCCAGACCCCCATGGCCTGGATGACCGCCACCGCGACCAGGCCGGGCCGGGCCAGCGGGAGGATGATCCGCCAGAAGGTGCCGAGCAGGGAGGCACCGTCGATGGCGGCGGCTTCCTCCAGTTCCTTGGGCTGGCTGGCGAAGAACCCGCGCATGATCAGGATGGAGATCGGCAGCCCGCCGGCGATGAGTACGAGGATGTAGCCGATGCGGGTGTTGGCGAGCCCGAGCGTGATCAGCAACTTGTACTGGGCGATGAACGAGGCCGGCAGAGGGATGATCATGATGACGAGGATGGCGCCCACCACGGCACCTCGTCCGGGGAACTCGATGCGGGCCAGGGCGTACCCGGCCAGGCTCGCGATGACCAGGATCCCGGCGACCGAGGCCGCGGTGTAGAGGAGGCTGTTGGGTAGGTACTGGCTGAAGCCGCCCTCGTTCCACGCGGTGGCGAAGTTGCCCCATTCGAAGGGGTGAGGGATGGGGTCGGTTCCCTTGTACAATTGCTCGGCGCTCTGCAGGGATCCGCTTAGTATCCAGAGCACCGGCACCAGTGCTTCCAGCGCTCCGACGATCAGCAGGGCGTACAGGGCCATGCGTGGTCCGCGCAAGCGGGCGCCACGGCGTTGTGTGCTGGGCGTCGGCACCGGCGATGTCTTCGTTCCCCGTGCCGTGTCGACAAGCGTGTTCACCGTCAACTTCCCTTCTCCGCCCGCGAGCCCGTGCGTCCACCGAGCCTGCGGGAGACCCACAGCTGGACGCAGGCGAGGACGATCAGGCACACCCCAAAGATGACCGACATGGCGGCCGCGCGACCGTACTCGCTGTACTGGAAGGCTTGTTGGTAGATGTCGAGAGTGGGGACCTCGGTATGACCGGCGGGGCCCCCGTTGGTCAGCACCTGGACGGTGCCGAAGATCTGCAGGCCGCT
The DNA here is from genome assembly GCF_057961495.1 of Streptomyces sp. P5F9. Lineage (NCBI taxonomy): Bacteria > Bacillati > Actinomycetota > Actinomycetes > Kitasatosporales > Streptomycetaceae > Streptomyces > Streptomyces sp. P5F9. Next base: position 26,647 of record NZ_JBXVPZ010000030.1, read on the forward strand.
CAGCAGGGTCAGCACGCTGACGATGCCGGTGACGTGGGACATCGAGGGCCAGGTGACATAGCGGAACTGGGCCCAGCCGCGGGCCCCGTCCAGCGACGCGGCCTCGTACAGTTCCTGGGGCACGTCCTGCCGGCCGGCGAGGAAGAGGATGAAGGCGAAGCCCCAGTGGTACCAGACGAACACGACGGCGACCGCGATCAGGGCCGTCTTGGGGTCACCCAGCCAGTTGTGCTGGAGACCGGCGAGTCCTGCCGCCTTCAGAGCCTGATTGACGACCCCTATCTTCGGGTCGAGGAACCACGCGAACATCACGCCCACCACCACCGTGGAGAACACCCCGGGCAGGTAGTAGACGGTGCGGAAGAACGCCGCCCCGCGGCGGGCGCGGTGCACGGCCAGCGCCATGACCATCGACACCGCGTTGGCGACGACCAGACCGACGACGCCGAAGACGACGGCGTTCTTCATCGAGCCCCAGAACTCGGTGTCGTGCAGGACGAAGCGGTAGTTGGCGAGCCCGACGTAGGGCGCGTCCAGACTCACCCCGTCCCAGGACTGGAAGCTCAGCAGGATGCCCTGAACGAAAGGGACGACCGTGAACATGGCGATCATGGCCAGCGCCGGCGCCAGGAAGACACCGGCGGCCAGCATCCTGGTGCGGCGCCTCACTAGGCGCTCCGCTGCGCCGCGTCGAGATCACCGAGGACCTGGTCGACCGTGCGCTCCTTGAGCACGATGGCCTGAGCGCCCTTCTGCAGGGCGGTGATGACCTGCACTTTCATCTGGTTCTGGACGAGTTGGACGTCGGAGATCTTCGCGGCGATACCCGCCAGCTGCTGCGGAATGTTCTTCTCGGACACCGTGCGCGCGGAGGGGATGAGGGGAACCTTTTCGGCGAAGACCTGCTGCTGGGCCGGCTCGGTCAGCCACTGGACGAACTTGAGGGCCTTGGCCGCGTTCTTGCTCCTGGGGTTGATCGCGGCTCCCTTGGCCGTACCGCCCACCAGGCGCGGCGTCTGCGTGCCGTCGTCGGCCTTGGGGACCGCGAGAGAGCGGAAGTCCGTGAAGTCCGGGGCGGTCGCGCGGGCCACACCGACGGCGGAGGTGCCGTCGAAGATGGCCGCGACGCCCTGGGTGTTGAAGAATGCCTTCTCCACGTTCGGGTTGTCGCTGTTGCCCGAGGGAATCGAGCCCGTGGAGATGACACCGGCGTCCCGCAGGTCGACCAGGATCTGCAGGCTCTTGCGCCAGCCGTCGCTCTTCCAGCTGGACTTGCCGAGGAAGGTGGCGTTCAGCTCCTCGTCGGTGAAGTAGTTGGAGGCGTAGGACTGGACCAGCTGGTTGGAGTTGCTGGCCGCGAACCAGAAGGGGTCCTTCCCGGACCTCTTGATCTTCACCAGTTGGTCGATGAACTCGCTCATGGTGGCGGCCGGCTTGTCCGGGTCGAGGCCGGCGGCCTTGAACATCGCGGCGTTGATGAAGATCCCCAGGGCCGGGGCCTCCCAGTGGGCGCTGTAGATGCCTGGCTTCACGCCCTGTGAATTGTCCGCTGCGAACGTCGACGCCTTGATCGTGGCGGGCCGGAAGGTGTCTCCCCAGCTGCCCTTCATCCGGTCGCTCAAGTCCATGGCCCAACCGGCCTTGTAGTAGGGCGCCATGGAGAAGGAGTCCATCGCCGAGTAGATGTCCGGCATGTCGCGGGACTGGGAGCTTGACTGGAGCTTGGTCAGGAAGTCGGCCGGTCCGACGTTGTCGACCTTGATCTTCACGCCGGTCTGCTGCGTGTACTTCTGCGCCAGCTGCCCGAGCGCTGCTGCCTGTCCGCGGGACTGGTTCATGAACACGATCTCGGAGCTGCTTCCCGTACTGCCACCGCCCGACCCGCAGGCGGCCAGCGTGGTGGCGGCCAGCCCGCCGCCAACGGCGCCGAGGAAACCGCGCCGGGACAGGAATGTGGCGGTGGTCGGCGAAACAGCCTCCGCGGTGTGGTCTCGCCTCATCGCGAGTCCTCCTCCATGGGTCGGTGACGATGGTGTCGAGGCGCCGGACGATCGAGGCCGGCGGGATCTGCAGGTCCTTGAGCAGGGTGACCTGACCAGAAGGCGGGCTGCTGCTGCAGAGAAAGACCGGGGCGGGTGCCAGGTGCTCACCGTGCTGCCCAAGTTCGAATGGGGTCGCGTCAGCCGGAAGTGCTCCGAAAATTCGCGGCCAAGCAGCTCGAAATTGCTTTCCGTGAATCCTGCTGAACGTGAACGCTAAGCATGTCGATGACCTTCGTCAACCCCTTGTATCGACCTTGTTTCGGCCGGGTTTGCCCACCTGAAGGGCCCGAAATCTCTACGAAAAATATTTCGGTGCTAGTGTGTTCAGGGCAAGGAACGCCCAGACCGGCACCGTCGCCAAAGGGGACCCATGGCATCCGCTTCCAACCGTGTGACACTGGCGCAGATCGCCGAGTACGCCGGCGTCTCGGTCGCCACTGTCTCCAAGGTCGTCAACGGGCGCCCTGATGTCGCCCAGCAGACCCGTGACGCGGTGCTGGAGCTGATGCGTCAGCACAACTACGGTGGGAACCGGGACGACCTGCGCTCGCACCCCACCGTCGAGCTGTTCTTCGGCTTCGAGGAGTTGAGCATCTACTGCACCGCCATGGTCCAAGCCGTGGTGGATGCCGGGGTCCGGGAGGGCATCGGCGTGGTGGTCAGCAGACGGAGCGATCGTGATCCGGCTGCCGACCCCGCCGGGTGGGCGCACAATCTGGCCGCCGCCGGCCGACGCGCGGTCATCGCCGTCACCGCCAACACCTTGTCCCCTCCGATGGTCGAAGCCCTGAGCCGGGTTCGCCTGCCGCTCGTGCTGCTCGACCCGGAGGTGCCCGACCCTTCGATCGTCAGCGTCGGTTCGACCTACTTCGCCGGCGGCCGTGCCGCCACCACGCATCTGCTCTCCCTCGGCCACCGCCGCATCGCCTACCTCGGCGGCAAGGAGGACGCCAGCTCCAACCAGGCCCGACTGCACGGATTCCGCAGCGCCATGGAGGCGGCCGGCGTGCCCGTACTGGGCGAACTGATCCGGCATGCCGGCAGTTTTCACACTGCGGAGGGCGTCGAGCACGGCAAGCGACTGCTGGCCGCCGACCCCGCGCCCACCGCGGTGTTCGCCGCCTGCGACGAGCTGGCCGCCGGAGTCATCGAGGCCGCCCGGCTGCGGGGCCTGCGCGTCCCGGAGGACCTCAGCGTCGTCGGCTTCGACGACACGCCGCTGGCCCGGGTCACCTCGCCGCCGCTGAGCACCGTTCACCAACCCATCAACGAGATGGGTGGCGTCGCCCTGCGGACCGCTCTTCGTCTGGCTTCCGCGGAGGAGATCGATTCCCACCACGTCGAGCTGGCCACGAGTCTGGTGCTCCGGGACTCGACCGCACCGGTCCCCGCCGATACCGACCTTGATGGCGCCGGGCAGACCGAAACCGGTGTCACCTTCTGAACCCACACGTCATGCACGCCTGAACATCCGGGACGCGGCGGAAGGCGCTCCCTGCAGCCGCACGCCCTCGCGGACCGAGAGCGCCCCGCGCGCTCGTCCGGCACCGGTACTGAAACAACCAACTGACCCACACGGAAGGGGAGGCGAGGGCGTCGATGGCCATGCTCGCTCCGTACGACCTCACGATCGACTTCGGTGGCGACCAGTTCCCGGTCTCCGGAAGCCGCCCGCGACTGTCGTGGAAGCCTTCGGGGGACATGCCCGCGAGTGCCGGCCACGAACTGGAGATCCACGTCGACGGGCGCTCGCCGCAGACGGAGCGCGTCAGCGACCACCTGTTCGTCGACTGGCCGGCCCGCCCGCTGTGCAGTGGCGAGCGCGTGCGATGGCGCGTCCGAACGCACGCCGACCTGGAGCTATCGCAGTGGAGCGCCTGGCACGGCTTCGAGGCCGGGGTCCTCGACGAGGACTGGACGGCACACTGGATCACGCCCGCGGACGATCCGGAGGACGCGCGCCGCGCGCCCGGGACCCGCCCGACACACGTGCTGCGCTCCACCTTCACCACCGCCGAGGTGGTCCGCGCCCGCCTGTACTCCACGGCTCTGGGCGTGTACGAGGCGTTCGTCAACGGCGACCGCGCGGGCACCGTCGAGCTCGCGCCCGGCTCGACCTCGTACGACCGCACTCTCTACGCCCAGGCCGCCGACGTCACCACGTCCGTCCGCCCCGGTGTCAACACCGTCGAGATCGTGCTGTCCGACGGCTGGTACCGCGGCCAGGTCGGCGCCTTCCGTAAACCGGCAGGCTGGGGGGAACTCCTCGCCGCCCGGCTGGAGTTGCATCTGGAGTACGCCGACGGGACGCGCAGGGTCGTACGCACCGACGAGCACTGGACCTCCGCCCGGGGCCCTGTCACCCGCGCCGACCTGAGGGACGGCCAGATCACCGACTTCCTCGTCCCCCGAGGCCCTGAGCGGCCCGTCCTCGTCGACGCCGTCACGGCGCCCCCGGTCGACTGGTCCCCGGCCCCGCCCGTGCGCCGCGTCGAGGACCGCCCCGTCGTCTCGCTCACCCGGCTGCCGGACGGCGCCTGGATCGCCGACTTCGGCCAGAACGCCTCCGGCTGGCTCGTCCTCACCGACCTCGGCCCGGCCGGCACCCGGACTCTGATCGACCATGGCGAGCACCTCGACCCCGCCACCGGGGACCTGACCACCTCCCACCTGGACATCCAGCGCCCCGGCGATCCGGTGACCGTCTTCGTCCAGCACGACGAGGTCGTCTCCTCCGGGGCACCCGACGAGACCTTCGAGCCCCGCCACACCGTGCACGGATTCCGGTACGCCCGGCTGGAGCGCGGCGACGTCCCGCTGGACGCCTCCAGCCTCACCATGCGGGTGGTCCACACCGAACTGCGGCCCGCGGGCACCTTCACCTGCGGCAACGAGGACCTCAACCGTCTGCACGAGGTCGTCCGCTGGAGCTTCCGCGGCAACGCCGTTGACGTGCCCACCGACTGCCCCACCCGCGAGTGCATCGGCTGGACCGGCGACTACCAGATCTTCGCGCCCAGCGCCGCACGCCTCTACGACGTGTCCGGCTTCAGCCGCAAGTGGCTCCGCTCGGTCCGCGATGACCAACTTGACGACGGTCGCATCGCCAACTTCTCCCCCGACGGACGACGCGCCAAACTCCGCACCGACCGGCGGCTGGACATGATGACGGGCTCCGCCGGCTGGGGCGACGCCATCGTGCTTGTGCCCTGGGTGCTGTACGAGACCTACGGCGACAGCCGGGCGCTCGCCGAGAACTGGGACGCGATGGTCCGCTGGGTCGAATGGGCACTGACCACCGCGCGCACCGCCCGCCACCCCTCCCGAGTGGCCCGCTCGGCCCAGCCCCTGCCACACGAGGAGTTCGTCTGGGACGGCTCCTTCCACTGGGGCGAGTGGGGCGAGCCGAAACTCCGCGCAGAGGACGGCTCGCTGATCGAGCCGGTGGAGGACGGCCCGGACGGCTGGATGAGCACCGACAAGGGTGAGGTGGGCACGGCCTTCCTGTACCGCTCCACCTCCATCCTCGCCGAGGTAGCCACCCTCCTGGGCCGTGGCGCCGAGGCCGCCCGCTACACGGAGCTGGCGCAACAGATCAAGGACGCCTGGCGCACGGAGTTCCTCGACGACACGGGCCGGACCACCACAGACACCCAGGCCGGCTACGTTCGCGCCCTCACCTTCGGACTGGTGCCCGAGAAGCTGCGTGACGCGGCCGTCGAGCGTCTGGTGGTCCTCATCCGCGCCGCCGGGACGCATTTGGGCACCGGCTTCCTTTCCACCGCCGACCTGCTGCCCCTTCTCGCCGACACCGGCCACGCCGGCCTCGCCTACGAGGTACTGCTCCAGCGCACTGCGCCGTCCTGGCTGGCCATGCTCGACCGCGGCGCCACCACGATGTGGGAGGACTGGGAGGGCATCGACGAGAACGGCGACGCGCACGACTCGCTCAACCACTACAGCAAGGGCGCCGTTGTCAACTTCCTGCACACTCACACCCTCGGACTGCGGCAAGCCGAGGACTCGGTGGCCTGGGAACGGTTCGTCGTCGCCCCTGTACGCCATACGTCGGTCGACTGGGCGCGGGGCACTTTCGACAGCCCACGGGGCATTATCGCGGTCGAGTGGCGCACCGAGGGCGACGAACTGCACATCACCGTCGACGTCCCCCCCAACTCCACTGCCACCGTGGTCTTCTCTGAGGGGCAAGAACTGAGGGTGGGCCCGGGCCGGTTCACGGCGTGGCGGAGCGTGGGCGCGCGGTGAAGGCGCGGGTACCACGCTCCGTGAGGGGCGTGGGGACCTTGTAGGGTCGGAAAGCCATCGCCGCAGTTCAAGCGGCGTGCCGGTACTCGTTGATGGCGCCGCCGAGGATGCGGGGGCGCAGGAGTCTGTGGCTGGCGAGGTCGCGGACAATGGCGGGCTGCCTGGGGACCTTGCCGTGGCCGGCCACTCGACCAGGAGCTGAACCTGGGGCAGGACATCGTCCCAGCCCGCATCGGTGTCGGCTTCGGCCTGCCGGACCAGGCGGCGGATCGCGACTCCGGCCGGGCGTACCTGTATCAGTGCGAAGCGTGAGCGCATTGCACCGCGTGACCCCTGCCGCCAGAACTGATCATGAAGTGCAACGACCCCGCCGTCTACCCCCGGTACGTACATCACCTGCGTCCACGATCCGGCAAGAGCCCTGCGCGAACGAGCCCGGGAAGAAGCCTTCGCCGGGCTCGGCGATCACTCCCAGTGCCAGCCCCTGGACTGCCGCAATGTCGCCCTGCCCGCTCAGAACATCGGGACCTGGAACCGAGAGATCGACCCTATCGACCAACGCCTTACGCAGGCCCGCCGCTGATGCGCCACCGACTCCTCCAGCGCAAGGAACAGATCGAAGCAACAAGGAACTCACCGCCCTCTTCGCGCTTGCCGCCGCACGCATCCAGCAAGTCACCGTGGATAACCAGCGCCTCACGCAGGAACTCGAGTCCGCCGCCGAAGTCACCCACATCGCACCGTCAGCCCGACGACGGACTTGAGAGGCCCACCGCAGTTCACCCTGCCCCGACCGCTCCGGGAGCGCTCGCCCTCTGGCTCCGCAGTTGACGCCGAGCGGATGGCGAAGAGTCCTCGGCCGGGATGGCGTCGCGTGAGGTCGGGAGCGGTCATCGGCGAGGGCCTGCCGGAAGGGTGAGTAGGGCGATGACGATCTTTCCGTTCTCGGTCTCCTCGGCCGACCGGGCACTGGCGAGGCGGTCCACGATGAACAGGCTGTGACCGCTTGCAGCCACCGTCCCTTCGTCAACAGATGAGTACGAAGGCTGGACAGGGACGGCAGTGATGTCGGCCCTGCGGTCGACGACGAACAACGCCGCACCGAACTCGTAGACCTCTAAGGACCGCACCGCTGCTGTGCTGGATGGCGTTGGTGATGAGCTCGCTGGCCACCAGCATGGCGTCGAGAGCTGATCCTCTGCCTTGCCGTCGAGGACGTCGGCCACGACGGTACGGGCGGCATGCTGCGGAGCATCGAATCCGTCGAGCACCACATCACGGTGGATCAGCATGTCTCCGAGGCTCCGCTCATGCACCAGTTCAGCAGTTGTGGGGGGGGCATGCTCGTCTCCTCGCATCGGGAGGGGAGCTACGCGGTGACTGCGTCCGTGGCCGCGGTGTCGTCGTCGAAGGTCATCTCCGGTGCGGGCCGGCGAAAGCCCTTGGTCAGGACGGCCAGGTAGACGACGCCGATCGCCAGCCATACGCCCCCGATCTGGAGTGCGATGTGACCGAGCTTCGTGAGCAGGTAGAGGGAAACGCCGGCGCCGACGGCCGGCATCACCAGGTACGAGAAGAGGTTGGGGGTGTGGCCGTGTCTGCGCTCTCGGACCAGGTGGGCGATCACGCAGACGTTCACCAGGGTGAAGCCGAGGAAGGCGCCGAAGTTGATGAATGAGGTGGCTGTGGTCAGGTCGAGTTTCATGGCGATGACACCGGCGGCTGCGGTCAGCAGCAGGTTGAAGACGGGCGTGCCGGTCTTCCCCGACAGGTTGCCGAAGACCGCCTTGGGCAGTGCGCCGTCGCGTCCCATGACGTACATGAGTCGGGCGGCGGAGGCTTGCAGGGCGATGCAAGAGGCGATGGATCCGGCGATGGTGACGAAGTTGATGGTCTCGGCGTACGTTTTGCCGCCGACCTGGACCTTCAGGTGGTAGGCGGCCGCGTCGACGTCGGCGAACTTCGCGCCGGGGTGGACCAGTTGCATCACGAAGGACAGCACGATGAAGATCGCTCCGGCGGCGATGACGCAGCCGATGATGCCGCGGCCGATCGTCCTCGCCCCGCCCCTGGCCTCCTCGCCCAGGGTGGAGACGGCGTCGAAGCCGAGGAAGGAATACGCGGCGATGGCGGCGGCCGCGGTGACCGTACTGATCGTGGTGCCGGAGTTCCACAGGGCGTTGGTGGCGGGCGCGGAGGAGCCGTGTTTGCCGAGGAAGACGACGCACAGGGTGGCGAAGAGGACCAGCGATCCCAGGGCGATGAACATCAGGACTTTGTTGACGCGGTCCGCGAGCTTCATGCCGAAGACGTTGATGGCGGTGGTGACGCCCACCGAGACGATCAGCCAGACCCACTTGGGTACCGCGGGGAACTGGGCGTGGAAGTAGATCGCCGTGATCAGCCAGCCGACCATCGGGATGAAGAAGTAGTCGAGCAGCATCGCCCAGCCGGACAGGAATCCGATGCGGCTGTCGAGCATCTTGCGGGCATAGGTGTAGACCGACCCCGCACCGGGCACGGCGCGCGCCATCTTCGCGTAACTCAGCCCAGTGAGCAGCATCGCGACGGTGGCGACGGCGAACGCGGTCGGGGCCGCTCCGCCGCTGGTGGCGGCGACCACGCCGAACATCGTGACGACGATGCCGGGGGAGATGTAGGCCAGGCCGAACAGGACGACGGAGAGGAGGCTCAGGTCGCCCTTCAGTCTCATGGTGCTCTCTGTGGTCTCGCCGTTCATCGTGGTGGCTCCTCGGTGGTGTGGGCGGGGTTCCAGGTGGCGGGGTCGATGCGGCCCCGGTACAGCGGGAGTTCGAGGGCCGGGTCGCCGGGGCGGAACTGGTCCCAGATCCGGTTGAGACCGGCGGTGCCGTAGCGGCGGACGTTGCTGACCTCGTCGAGGTCGATCACGTCGGTGAGAGTGGAGTCCCCGGCATCGACGGTTTCGGCGCGCGCCGTGCCCTGTGGATCGATGACGAGGCTGCGGCCGATCCCGGATGGGGCGGCGGAGTTGACGCTGGCGACGAAGACCTGATTGGTGATGGCGTTGGCGCGGTTGAGGACGACTTCCTGCGCGCGGTCGCTCGTCGGCGTGCGGACCACGTTGACGATCAGCTCCGCGCCCATCCAGGCCAGATGGCGGGAGGTCTCCGGGAACCAGGTGTCGTAGCAGATGGACAGTCCGATGCGGCCGACCCCGGCGAGGTCGACGACCTCGAACCGGTTGCCGGGTGTGGTCGTCTCGTACGGCCGCCACGGGAAGACCTTGCGGTACGCGGCGAGGCGCTCACCCCGTGGGGAATAGACCGGTGTCGTGTTGTGGACGTGATCGCCGGTGCCTCGCTCGTAGACGCTGCCAGGTACCAGCCAGATGCCCAGATCCCCCGCGAGCTCGGCGAAGGCCGCATCGCGTTTGCCGTCGAGCGGCTCGGCGGCGTTCTCCGGGGTGGCCGGGATGCCGGGGGCGCTCTCGCCGAGGTGCAGTTCGGGGTAGACGACCAGGGCGCCGGGTGCGTGCGGTTTCACGCGCCGCTCCACGTCGGCGGCAAAGCCTGCGAGGTCGTCGGCCGGACGGCCGGGCGCCTGGGCGAGGATCAAGGGCAGGGGGCGGGCCATGCGGGGACACCAGCCAATCGAAGGAACTGTTCGAGGAGAAGTCGACGGAGATTCGTGCGCCGATAAGCAGAAATTCCGGTGGGACAAGAATGCGGCTGGTCATCCATAGCCTCAAATACTTGTGAGGGGTGGTTACCATGCCTTCGAGGCATGAAGGTGTCATGCCTCCTTCGTCTCCCGAGGGGTCACCGCCATGGAGCTCCGAGTGCTGCGCTACTTCCTCGCCATCGTGGAGACCGGTTCGGTCACCAAGGCTGCCGAGGTGGTCCACGTCGCCCAGCCCTCTCTGTCGCGCCAACTGCGCGGTCTGGAGGGTGACTTGGGGATGGCGCTCTTCGATCGCGGTGGCAAGCAGATGGTCCTGACGGCGGCCGGCCGGCGCTTCCTTCCCCTGGCACGTGATCTGGTCGCCCGCGCGGACGCCGCCGAGTCCGCAGTCGGTGCGCTGGCTGCCGGTCGTGCCATGCGGATCACCGTGGCGGCGCCGCCCACGACCATCACCGACGTGATCGCGCCGTTCCTGGCCACCTGGGGGCCGGAGGATCCGCTCGTCACAGTGCAGGCGGAGAGTCCGGCACGTGCGTACCAGGCCCTTGCGAGGGGCGCCGATGTAGCCATCTCCTCGGCACCTCCGAGGAGCCGTTTCGCCGGGCTCCCGGTGGCCCGCCTGCCGTTGTGGGCCTACGTCCGTGCCGACCACGCCTGGGCGCACCGGGACCGCGTCACCATCAGGGAACTTGCCGCGGAGCCCCTCATCGTCCTCACCCCGGCGCACGGCACCCGCCGCATCCTGGACCACGCCGTGCAGGATGCGGACGCCTCGTACGACATCGCACTCGAATGCGACACCCCGCACGTCGTACAGGCCATGGCGGCTTCGGGCCATGGTGTCGCGGTGGTCTCCGACGATCCCCGCTTCGACCTGCACCCGCTGCTGATCCTCGACAGCACGGGCGAACCGCTGCAGATCCGCCTGCACGCGGCGTGGGACGCCGGCCACTATGCGCTGCGCAGCATCGAGGCATTCGCGGCCGGGTTGTCCCGCTTTTGTGTTGAGCGGTACGGGCCACAAGTCGCCGCCCGCCTGTGAACTGCAGCGACGACTACAGACCACGGCCCTCACCACGACGTGACGCGTGACCGCACGCTGACCCGACGGCCGACAGGTCAGGGAGAGCTGGAGGTATGCCCGGCAGGCAGCCTGACCAGATCGGGCAGGCATTGGACGGCGGCCCCGGCGCGCCCCACCATGCGGCGATATCCCGCATCAGCTGCCAGCCCGAGAGGACCTCGGACCATGCCGAGCCCGTTCCATGCCCGACGGCTACGCCGTGCCGCCGCCACTGCCGCCGTGCTCGCGGGGCTGTTCGCCGTCCCGCTGCCGACTATGGCGGCGCCCGCCGCAACCGCACCCGTACCCGTACCGGGTGATCCGCTCACCGGAAGCGGTGCGGTGAACCGGACCGAGCTCACCGCCGGTCAACTCGCCGGGGGTACCGCCGACGACACCGTGCCCGACAGTGCCTTCGCCCTGCCGGCGCAAGCAGCGCCACCCACCCACAGCTTCGAAGGCACCCTCACCCTCGACGGCCTCTCCACCGCCGGCGGATTCCGCGCATTGAAGGACCCGAACAGATACGGAGACGCAGCAGCCACCCGGCACCTACCGCCCGTCGACATCGCGCTCGTGCAGAACGGCAGCCATCTCGTCCCTGCGAAGCGCGGGCTGCAGTACACGGGGAACAAGGCGTGGAACCTGGCGGTGGGACCCGGCCGCGTGTGGAACGAGGACGGCGACGGTCAACGCACCCGTGCCTCCCTGCCGTTCGCGCTCGTCGAGCGCAACGCCAACTGCGTGCACAACGGCGCTCTGACGTTCCTCTTCGACGACACATCGGTCTCCGAGGTCCGCTACCAGATCACCACGGAGACCTGCGAGTACTTCCAGTTCGACATGTGGGGCCAGGTACCGGCCGACTACCGGCCCGGCCCCGTCGACGGCGCCGAGAACCTGCGCGCCGCGTACGCCTCCGAGGTCGGGGACCGGCTCCCGACCAAGCCCATCTCGGCGCTGGCCACCGACTACCCGGACAGTGGGGTGGACGTGGCGAAGTTCGGTTCCGGCATCACGCCGTCCGCGCTGAGCACCTTCGGCTTCTACTTCGGCGGAGTCCACTACGTGGGCAACTGTCGGACCCGGCAAGGGGATTACCCGTTCTGCGGCCAGATGCTGCTGCCTTCGTACTCGACCGCGAAGTCGGCGTTCGCGGGAACCGCCATGCTGCGTCTGGCGCAGCGATACGGCCCGGCCGTGGCCCAGGAGAAGCTCTCCGACCGAATCCCCGAGACCGTCGGCAAGACTGCCTGGAGCGGTGTCACCCTCGACCGCACCCTCGACATGGCCACCGGGAATTACACCTCGCCCGGCTACGAGACCGACGAGTCGGGCCGCACCATGGCGGACTTCTTCGCGGCCGAGCCCTACGCCGACAAGATGCGACTCGCCCTGTCCTTCCCGCGTAAGGCCAGGCCCGGCAGCAAGTGGGTCTACCACACCTCGGACACCTTCCTCGCCGCCCGCGCGATGAACAACTACCTGCGGGACAAGGCCGGTTCGGACGCCGACATCTTCACCATGCTCCGCGACGACGTGCTCAAGCCCATCGGCGTAGGCCCCGACTCCCTCGTCTCCTCCCGCACGGACAACAGCCCCGGCGGGGTGCCCCTCGGCGGCTACGGCCTGTTCTGGACGCAGGACTCCGTCGCCAAGTTCGCGAAATTCCTCAACAACGACCACGGCACCGCCAACGGCAAGCAGCTGCTCGACCCGACACTGCTCGCGGCCACCATGCAACGCACACCGCACGACCGGGGCATGACCACCACCGGCACCAATCCCATGAAGTACCAGAACGGCTTCTGGGGCCGCGAGTTCACGTCCGCCGACAACCCCGCCTACACCAGCCCCTTCTACGTACCATTCATGTCGGGATACGGCGGCATCACCGTCGCGATGATGCCGAACGGCGCCACCTACTACTACTTCAGTGACAACAACGAGTTCAGTTGGAACGCCGCCGTCGCCGAAGCCGACAAGCTAGCGCCCATGCCCGGCGCGGCAGTTACTGCGAGGTAGACCCCATCAAAGGCACCCTTGTCGGCCTGGGATGCGCTTCGCCTGACTATGACCGTTGCCGGGGTGTCCCACCCGAACCCTTCCAGGTTCGATAGGAGACTCCGGCCAGCCGACAGCCGCTGAGGGGTGGACAGTTCAGCCCCTCCTTCGTGTGGTCACGCTCCTGCCCGTCGGGTACTACAACCGACGGGCAGGAGCGTGCCTGGGTGCGTCACCGGGGCGGGATCGCGCTCAGGTAATGACGCACCCAGGCTCTACTGACAGCTCCCACGCCAGGGGCCCATCAGAATCTGCGACCGCTGCTGGCGAAGGCCTATTCAGCCGCGCCTTCCGGTCGACCCATGAGGCGGAAGCCTCGCCGCTGGCGAAGCCGTGACTAGCGCTAATTGCCATGCAAGCATCCTCATGTACGGCCTTCGCTCTCAACCCTGTCGGGCATCTCTTGAGTGAATGGCCAGCCTCCCTGAGACATCCAACTCAGAGATCATCAGTCGGGAGCGCAGGAGGGCCGACTACCTGGTCCGGCTTGGGTGGGAGTGCTGAGAACTCGGGCTGTTCCGTCCTGGACTGGATGGGCTGCCAGGTCTCGGATTCCCAAGTCAACGAGTTGTTCGGCAAGTGCGTCGTCGAGCGGGCTGACGCTGAACAGGAGATGGAAGTAGACCGGTGCGTAGAACAACTGGGCTGCCGCGCTCGGGTCCAGGTCCGGGCGGAAGACGCCTTCGTCGATACCCTGACGCATCAGTTTCTCGACGGCCGCGGCGCGCTCCTGCCAGAAGCGCTCGCGGAAGTTGGCCATCGTCTCGGGGTCGTACTGCCCCTCGGCGATGATCTGGGCGACCAGCTTGCCCTGCGGGCCGGCGTAGCGGGAGATCAGCGACTTGAGGTGGGCCAGGAGGGCATCGCGCACCGGTACCCCTTCGGGGATGCGGGTGTGCGCCAGGTGGTTCTCCATGAAGGCGTCGATGACGACGGCGGCCTTGCTGGGCCACCACCGGTAGATCGTCGCCTTGCTGACCTTGGCCCGCTTGGCGATCGCCTCCATGGTCAGCTTCTGCACCGTGGTGGCGCGCCGGCCGTCGCGGACAAGGAGATCCATGGTCGCGTCGAGGATCGCGCGACGGCTCGATTCGCTTCGTACAGCCACAGTAGAAATTCACCTCAGGCGCGACCGCAATCCCTATGCCAGCGCGACTGGCATGCTCATACAAAGGATACGACACGTATCGGATCGTTGGCGCCCATCGGGTGGTTGCTCCCGGGGGTGTCCGTGCCGACCGTCGTGGTTCGAGCGATCCATGTAGGCGTGACCCTTCGTGCTCCTGAGCATTTCGCGCTCCATTGTTTTTCAATCCGAACGGTTCGTATCGCCGTGGGGAGGGTCCTGCGGCTGGTGTCACTCCGTCGGAGTGTGGCGGCATGAGTGATGAGTCATAAGTCCAGTTCGTGGGGTTTTTTGTGGATGGTGCGACTGGATCTTCGTTGCGCGAGGGGGGCCGGGTGAAGCGCATGAGATGCGAAACGTATCGTTTCGTATGTAGTGTTGCGTTGCCTTTCACAGGAAGGAGGGCGCCCGATGACGGTGTGCCTTCGGCAGGCGGTGTTCGTTCCGCCTTCTGTCTGTGTCGTAGCTGACGAGCTGGGGATCTACGCCGATATGGGTGTGGACGTCGAGACGGTGCTCGTCGAGTCGTCGACGGATCAGAGAGACCGGTTGCTGAGCGGGAACGTCGACGTCGGCGTTACAGCCATGGACAACCTCTTGGTCTGGAACGCCGACGGCGGGGATCTTCGGATCGTGGCCCAGGTGGAGTCGACAACACCTCTTGAGCTGGTTGCCCGGCCCTCGGTGACCGGGGTGCAGGGGCTGCGGGGTGCGGTGCTGGGCGTCGATGCCGTGAACAACGGGTTCGCTGTGGTGTTGCGTCATCTGCTCGCTCGGCGTCGTCTGTCGGCCGCCGACTACACGTTGCTGCCGGTGGGTGGGGTGCGTGAGCGGTGGGAGGCGCTGCGTGTGGGGTCGATCGATGCGACATTGCTCGGGCCGCCCCTGGATGAGCAGGCGACGGTGGAGGGCTTCGTGTCGCTGGCCTCTGTGGAGGCGGAGGTGCCGGACTTTCCCGGGCAGGGTGTCATAGCCGGCCCAGGGGTGTGGAAGGCGCACGGCGACGGGCTTCTGCGGTATTTGGCGGCGTTGGAAGCCGCACGGCAGTGGCTCTGCGATGCGTCGCACGAGCAAGTGATGGACCTGATGGGATGGTGTCCCGCCGAGTGGTGTAGTCACTGGTCGAGCTGATTCGGTTTCTGCTGTGGTGGAAGCTGGGGATCGTCC